>JAYFRX010000011.1:0-19030 GCA_040946945.1 Burkholderia sp.
TTTCAGGCCCTGCTGGACCGAGAGCATCAGCTCTCGTCCTTTCCCAGCAGGGATGCCAGCTTTTTTCGGGCGCGGATCTCCAGCATGGCCTCGCCGTAGGCTTCCTGCAGGTCCTTCAGTTGCCGCTGGTACTGCTCGCGCACGTCCTCAGGCTTGGCCCGCAGAGCATTTTCCATGCCGCGCTTGCCGTCTTCGACCCAGCTCTCGATCTCTGCTGGGGTCAGGTCGAACTGGCGGCTAGCTGCGGCCACCGTCGTCTTGTCCTGGATGATCTCAAGGGCCAGCGCCGACTTACGCCGGGCGGTCCAGCGCTTGATCTCTTCTTCCATCATTTCGCTTATCGGCGTCTCCTTCGGGGAAAGTAACACCTGAACAGGTTTTCAGTGGGGCATTACAAAACCTCATCTGCGCCGTGTGTTGATGGCCTCAGAGTTAAGTAAATAATAAGGTAAGCGCATGAAATAAATGTTTTAGTCTAGAGAAAGCTTCGGTGAGATTTTTCGGGAGCGCTACGAGTGGTTGAGGTAACGCGTATTGCGGCGGCTCAGGTTTTTCTAGACACAGATTTGGGGTAAAACGCATCCCAACTGGAGTCTGAGATGTTGAAGAAGGTAGACGTGCAGGAAGTTGCGCTGGCGGCGAATCGATTGACGCGGTGTCTCGCGAAGTTGGCGTCACGCTCGCCGAGCTCGAACAATGGCGCGAACTCGCCCTGGCAGGCATCGAAGCCGGTCTGAAGTCGCGCCAGACCGATCCGTTGTAAGTCAAGCTCAAGGAAGCCGTGCATCGCGTCGGCGAACTGACCATGGAGGTCGAAATGCTGCGCATGGAGCGCGAGCGGCAGGAGCGCCGCCCTTTGATCGTCCGGAACTCGTCGACATGAGCCACACGATCTCCGCGACAGGCAAACCCTTCGGATTGCAACGGGTATGCCAGGCGCTCGACTTGCCGCGCTCCACGATCTATGCCGAGCGCGCCAGGGCGCTCAACAAGGTCACCCCACTTGCCCCTGTCCGACGTGGCCCGCAGCCCAAGGTGCCCGATCACGAGCGGCTCGCAGCTGTTCGCGCCGATCTGACTCGCACGCCGTTCGTCGGCGAAGGGGCGCGCAAAGTCTGGGCACGCTTGCGCATTCAGGACGACATCCGCGTGTCCCGCGCCCGTGTGGCGGCGCTGATCCGCGAAAACGGCCTACTTTCGCCCCATCGGCAACCGAAAAAACCGCCCAATGCTCACGATGGTCGAATGACGACTGATCGGCCTAACGAGAGGTGGGGCGCCGATGGCGCTAAGGTTTAAACCGTCGATAAGGGCCTGTCTGGATCTTCGCTACGGTTGATCATTGCGACGCGGCGTGTGTTGGCATCCACGTCACCAAAGTGGGCGACCGCTTTGCCGCACTGGAGCCAATCAGCCAAGGGGTGCGCGAGCAGTTCGGATCGGTCGACGCTGATGTCGGCCGCGGACTGTCCCTGCGAATGGATCACGGCTCGCAGTACAGGTCGGACGATTTCCGCGCCCAGCTCAAGTTTTGGGGGATTACGCCGAGCTAGGCCTTCGTCGCTGAGCCGCAGACCAACGGCGTCGCCGAGCGTTTCAATCGGACCATGAAGGAGCAAGCCAGCCACGGACGGCTGTTCAACAACGTTGAAGAAGTTCGTGCCGCTGCCGTCGCGTTCAAGGACCGATACAATCGCGAATGGCGTCTCGAAAAACTGGGCTTCAAGCCCCCCTCGAAGCCCGTCAGGCAGCGCTCTTGCCACTTGCCGCCTGATCGCAAAATCGTGTCTAAACAACCGGATCCGGTACAGAGGTAACGCCTATTTTTTGGAAAGGTGAGGTTTTTCAGGATCGAGCAGGCTGTGAGGCCCCGTATGCCGGTGCGTTTCGTTAGATGCCAGGTATCACCGGTTCACGGAGAAAGGTGAGATTTTTCGGGGTGCTCATGTGCGGATGCGGTAAAATGGCGGGTTACGCTGGTCGCGGGCGGCTGTGGACAACCTTTCCGGAGGCCTCCATGCGTACCGATTGCGAGCTGGGTCGATGGTTGAAAGCGGCTCCAATGCGATGGGGAGCGAACAGGGGGGGCCGTCGCTCCGCGACGGGGGGCTCCCCCGATACCTGCGAGGGCCTTTGGCAGTTGCCGGAAGGGCTTCCTGGGGCGATCCTGATGTCGTGGGGACTCTCGTGAGCACGTCCGAGCTCGTGCACGGGGTCGTATCGCGGCGATTTCTTTTGGTCCAGCTCGAATGGTGCGACGGGCTGTGTGGGCCACAGCGCCGTCATGGTCGGCACCACAGGGTGAGACGGCAGGATGCTCGACAGGAACTGATGTGCGGCGCAGACATTCGATTAGCACCTTGGCCCCAAGGTGCGGTGAGTGATCGCGCGAAACATCTGCGCACCGTGTTGGCCTGCCGAGCAGGGTGACGCCGTCAGATGGCGCGCTTTTCACCCTGATCTGTTGCCCGCTGATTCGCCAGGATCGGCGGCCATGGCTTGCCGCGCGCCGATTGACGCAGCTTTTCGGTGCTGGCATGGTATTTCCCCCTGTTTTTCGCGTTTTTCATGTTGTGAAACCGGTGTTGGTTCGTGCATATTTTCCGATACTTGTCCACGAGAAAATTTTTAAGGTGAGGCGATACGGGAGAATTCTCGACGCCTCTATGTCGGTCTGGCTATCATACGCGACCTTGTCACCCCCGACGACAAAGCGGGGGCTGGCATCACAGCTTTTGCCATCGGTGAGCTTTTTCGGGATTGGCTTGGGGTGAGGCGGTGGGAATCGCGGTGCATCACCGCCTACGGTGAGGTGCAGCTTGTAGACGCTCATCACCGCAGTCGCTATTCTTGCGGAAAACTTCCTTGTCCGATCCGACGCATGGCCACGAAGCGCGCCAAGAAAACCGATGTCGATGTGGTGAATGCCAGCTCCGCCGAACTGCGCAAGGCGGTTGAGGCCATCGCCATCCAGCCGAAGAGCGGCAAGATCACGCTGCTGACGCGCAAGCTCTTCAACGTGTTGCTGGCCGTCGCTCAGCAGGCCGACGATTCCGGCGATACCTATCGGGCACTGCTGTCCGATATCGTCGCGAACTCGGCCTTCGACTCGAACGACACGGCGCTCGTCAAGGAGCACCTGCGGCGCATGGTTTCCGTCCAGGTGGAATGGAGCACCGGCACCTCGAGCCAGAAGCCTGGCCGCAAGTGGGGGATCTCGACGCTGATCGCCGATGCGGAAATTCTCGAGGATCCGACCACGCGCCGTGTCTGGGTCGAATTCTCGTTCGCACCAAAGATCAAGAAGAAGCTGCTCGACCCGGTCCAGTACGCGCGCCTGAGCCTGCAGTTCCAGAGCCAGCTGCGCAGCAGTGCCGGCCTGGCGCTGTATGAGATCTGCGTGCGCTACCTAACCAACCCGAGCCATCTGACGATGCGCGAGCCCTGGGAATGGTGGCGCCCGATCCTGTCGGGCACGCCCGATACCGAGGCCGGCGACGAAGCCAAGCGCGAGTACAAGTACTTCAAGCGCGACTACCTGCGCCCGGCGATCGCCGAGGTGAATGCGGTCACGAACATCTTCGTCGAGCTGATCGAGCATCGCGAAGGCCGGCGGGTGGCCGAGATCCAGTTCCGCGTTTCCGAGCGCAAGCAGCCGATGCTGGCGCTCGACGAACATCCGAACGTATTCGACAGCACGCTGGTCGACCGCATGGTCAAGCTCGGCATTCCGTTGAAGGAAGCGCAGACGCTCTATGCGGACAGCGAGGAAAACCGGATTCGCGCGGCATTGCAGATGACCGAGCAGCGTATGCGCAGCACCACGCTGCCGCCGGTGCGCAGTGCGGGAGCGCTGTTCAAGGATGCGCTAAAGAAGGGTTATGCCCCGCCGGTCGACCCAGATGCGCTGCCGGGTGGCACCACCACGGGCAAGCTCGCGTCGGTGGCATCGGCAGCCGGTTCGGCCGACGATCCGAAGGCGCGGCTGCGCGGCGAATACGACGCCTACCGCCGCAAGGAAGTAAAATCGCTCTACGAGGAACGGGGGCAGGCCGAGCGGGACCTGGCGCGGCAATCGTTCGAGACCGATGTGCTGCCGGCACTCGGTTCGCATCTGCGCGATGACTGGCGCCGCCGCGGGCTCGATTCGAAACTGGTGGAGACGGCATTCTTCGATTGGCTCGCGCTGAAGACCTGGGGCGAACCGACCGACGGTGATCTGCTGGCATTCACGCTGAATCGGTCGCGAGCGTCTTGACGCATAGGAATTGAAAGCGTCAGAGCCGTGTGTCTGGTGCGTCATGTGCAGGCGAACGGGCTAACGACGAGCTGAACTCACTACGGGGGGCGACGACTATCGCGAATGAGACATGATTTCGCTCAAATCGGCCATTTTCCCTGTCTCCGGGCGGACTGCTCCCCTTGGGTGATGTCAGTTCACAATTTTCGTGCGCGCCAGTGCCTCATGATGGGGCCGGAACTGGGCCAACGATTTGTACCGAGTGATTCCCGCATACCGTAAGCGCTTCGTGAACCAACCCCTTGCGCCGCGCCGGCCGATTGTTCCGTTCTGTTGTTAACTAATCTATGTTCAGGTAGCATGCCGGTATCCATGGAACGGGAGATACCAGCATGCCGGTGGGACGACCGAAGGCCGAACTGGCGCTGAGCGAGGACGAACGCTCGCAACTGACTTCGATGGCCCGTTCGCATTCGATTTCGGCGGCGCTTGTGACGCGTACGCGGATCGTACTGGCAGCGGCAACTGGGGAAGCCCAACAGCTCCATCGCCGAGCGTCTGCAACTCACGCGCGTGCTACGGTTGGCCAGTGGCGTATCCGGTTCCTGGAGCACCGCATCAACGGGCTGTATGACAAAGTATTTCCCGGCAAGCCGCGCACGATTGGCGATGAGCGGCTGGCTCAACTGATTCACAAGACCCTGCACACGAAGCCGGCGGCTGGCTCCACGCACTGGAGCGTACGCAGGATCGCCGACGAAACGACTATTTCGCCGACGAGCGCGCACCGTTACTTCAAGCTGCTCGGCCTGCAATCGCATCGCAGCGCAAGCTTCACACTCTCGACCGATCAATGCTTCATCGAGAAACTGCGCGACCTGGTCGGCCTGTACCTGAGCCCGCCCGAGCATGCCCGGGTCTTGTGCGTGGACGAAAAGAGCCAGTGTCAGGCGCTCGAACGCACCCAACCCATCCTGTCGATGGGCTTCGGCTACGTCGTAGGCGTCACGCACGATAATGTTCGTCACTGCGCAACCACGCTGTTCGCTGCACTGAACGTGCTCAACGGTGCCGTGCTCGCTACCTGCAAGCCGCGCCACCGGCATCACGAGTTCCTGTCCTTGCTGCGCGAAATTGAGAAGACCGTCCCCGCTGAGCTCGACGTGCCCTGCATCGTGGACAACTACGGCAGTCACCAGCACCCGGAGGTCAAGGCGTGGCTGGCCGCGCGCCCCGGCTGGCACATGCATTTCATGCCCACCTACAGCTCGTGGCTCAACCAGGTCGAACGCTTCTTTGCCTTGATCACCCGACAAGGCGATCCGCAGAGGCTCGTTCAGCTCGGTCAAACAACTGGTCAAGCGTATCGATCAATTCATCAATTCGTTTCTCGCTACAACACTACAACGAAGGCGTCAAGCCGTTCATCTGGACTGCAACCGCCGATTCCATCCTCGAAAAGCTACACAGACTTTGTTCTCGAATCAGCGGAACGGAACACTAGTTGAGGAATGCCGCCGCTCATCAACTGGGACTCTATGGGCCGGGGGCAGGCCGTCTTGGCGGCGCTGCGGCGATTGTACCGGATCGGGTTGTTTAGACACGATTTTGCGATCAGGCGGCAAGTGTCAAGAGCGGTGCCTGACCGGCTTCGAGGGGTGTCTTGAAGCCCGGTTTTTCGAGACGCCATTCGCGATTGTACTGGTTCTTGAACGCGACGGCGGCAGCACGAATTTCTTCAACGTTGTTGAACAGCCGTCCATGGATGGCTTGCTCCTTCATGGTTCGACCTGCTTAGTTACTTGACTCCGAGACCATCAACACACGGCGAGGATGAGGTTTTTTCGTAACGGCGGCCCGAAGCAGGCGCGGCGCCATCGCGGGCAAATCGAAACGGCGGTTGAAACGGTAGGCGAATTCAGCGAGATAGCGATGGGCATATTTGGCGTGATCGATAGCGTGGTACGTGCCCTTGAGGGCCGTTTTCAGGTTGCCGAGCATCGTGTTGACCCAGCGGAACTCGGGGCGCTGCGCGGCCTGACGGCCACCGCCCGTGACATGGCGCTCATGACTGGCAGCCTTTTGCGTCACGCCGTCGAAACACCACAGGCCATCGGAAACGACGCACGCGGTGGGCATCAGGCTGCTGGCCGCCCAGACCTCAAGGGCCGCTTTGGCAAAGCCCGGAACGGGCGAGACCCCATGAACAGAGGGCGGCCATCGTCAGAGGTCTGCACGGCCGCTACAAACGGCGTCTTGCCGGGCGCGCCACGCCCAGCCTTACCCCCGGAGCGTTCCCCGCCCAGATACGCGTCGTCGACCTCGACCCGTTCGTCGAGCCGGCGTCGCTCTTCGCGCAGCCACATGGTCTCCAGCAACTTGTGCTTGATGAGCCAGACCGCCTTGTAGCTCACGCCCAACTGGCGTTTGAGCTCCAGTCCGCTGATGGCGTTCTTGCTCTGCGTCACCAGGTAGATCGCCAGAAACCAGGTCGTCAGCGGCAATTTCGTCTTCTCGAATATCGTTCCGACGATCGACGGGCATTGGTACCGGCAGGACTGGCTCAGGCATTCCCACAGTCGCCGGCCGTTGTAGGCGCTGGCGTAGCGCGTGCCCTTGCATCGAGGGCACACCCAGCCATCGGGCCAGCGAGACTCGACCAGCGCGGCCTCGCATTGCGCTTCGTTGCCGTACTGCTCCTGAAATTTCTTCATCGACAGACCGGCCTGAAACTGGATTCTGTTCATGGGCATGGCGCACGCTCCGTAAGCATCTGGCGAACGATACCTGATTTCATGCCTGCTTCGGAGTCAAGTAACTAATCAGGTGGTCCGATTGAAACGCTCGGCGACGCCGTTGGTCTGCGGCTCAGCGACGAAGGCGTAGCTCAGCGTAATCCCCCAGAACTTGATCTGGGCGCGGAAATCGTCCGACCTTTACTGCGAGCCGTGATCCATTCGCAGGGACAGTCGGCGGCCGGCATCAGCTTCGACCGATCCGAACTGCTCGCGCACCCCTTGGCTGATTGGCTCCAGTGCGGCAAAGCGGTCGCCCACTTTGGTGGCGTGGTGCCAACACACGCCGCGTCTCAATGATTAACCGAAGCGAAGATCCAGACCAGCCCCTCATCGACGGTTTGAACCTTGGCGCCATCGGCGCCCCACCTCTCGTTAGGCCGATCAGTCGTCATTCGACCATCATGAGCGTTGGGCGGTTTCTGCGGTCGCCGGTGGGGCAAAAGCAGGCCGTTTTCGCAGATCAGCCGCGCCACACTGGCGCGGGACACGCGGATGTCGTCCTGAATGCGCAAGCGTGCCCAGACCTTGCGCGCCCCCTTCGCCGACGAACGGCGTGCGAGTCAGATCGGCGCGAACAGCTGCGAGCCGCTCGTGATCGGGCACCTTGGGCTTTGGGCCACGTCGGACAGTGGCAAGTGGGGTGACCTTGTTGAACGCCCTGGCGCGCTCGGCATAGATCGCGGAGCGCGGAAAGTCGAGCGCCTGGCATACCCCGTTGCAATCCGAAGGGTTTGCCTGTCGCGGAGATCGCGTGGCTCATGTCGACGAGCTCCGGACGCTCAAAAGGCGGCGCTCCTGCCGCTCGCGCTCCATGCGCAGCATTTCGACCTCCATGGTCAGTTCGCCGACGCGATGCACGGCTTCCTTGGGCTTGACTTTCAATGGATCGGTCTGGCGCGACTTCAGACCGGCTTCGATGCCTGCCAGGGCGAGTTCGCGCCATTGTTCGAGCTCGGCGATCGAGACGCCAACTTCGCGAGACACCGCGTCAATCGATTCGCCGCGCAGCAAGCGCAGGACGACAGCGCGTTTGTGCCCGACGGACCAGCGTTTGAATTCGGCGACGCTGGCGGCGTCTACGGCGCGCGCTACGCGCGCCCTCCGTGGCCGCCAGCGCAACTTCCTGCACGGCTACCTCTTCAACATCTCAGACTACAGTTTGGATGCGTTTTACCCCAAATCTGTATCTAGAAAAACCGGAGCCACCGCACAAGAAATGGCTGTTCAGCGACAGGGAGGCCGGAGCGAAGGCGAGCCTGAATCTGTACTCGCTGATCGAGACCTGCAAGGCGAACAACGTCGACGTCTATCAGTACCTCATCGACCTGTTCAAGGCGCTACCGCTCGCGCAAACGGTCGACGACTACGAAGTGCTGCTGCCTTGTAAGCTTGGCAAGCCCGCTCGCAAACCGAAGACCTGATCGTTAGCCGATCGGCCGTCGCGACGCAAGGGGGCACGGATCGCTTACGGCGTGTCGGCATCGCCCTCAGGCGGCCGGCGCGTTTTCCTTGCGCCAAACGCAGGCACCCTTGACCGACTTGTCGAGATCGTCGAGGTGGGCCTGGTGCGCGGCCAGTTCCTCCTCGCTGGCCGCCAGCACCGGCAGTGCCAGCGTGGCCAGCGAGACGTGCGCTGTGCCGCTCGCGCGGCCCTTGCCGAGCATGTCGATCACCAGACTTTCCTGGCCACGCGTCATCGCCAGGTAGACCTCGGCGAGCAGTTCCGAGTCGAGCAGCGCGCCGTGCAGCGTGCGGTGCGCGTTGCTGATGCCGAACCGGTCGCACAGCGCGTCGAGTGAGTTGCGCTTGCCGGGGAACATCTGTTTTGCTTGTACCAGCGTGTCGATCACGCCATCGCAGTGCTGGTTCAGCGGTGGCAGGCCGACGCGCTCGAATTCCGCGTCGATGAAGCCGATGTCGAAGGGCGCGTTGTGGATGATCAGCTCGGCACCGCGCACGAAATCGCAGATCGCATTGGTGACCTCGGCGAACTTTGGTTTGTCGCTGAGGAATTCGGTGGTCAGGCCGTGCACGGCCAGCGCGCCCGGATCGCTGTCGCGCTCCGGATTCACGTAAAAATGCAGGTTGTTGCCGGTCAGCCGGCGGTTGAGCATTTCCACGCAGCCTATTTCGATGATGCGGTCGCCGGTGCGGGCGTTCAGGCCGGTGGTTTCGGTATCGAGTATGATCTGACGCATGGGTATTCTTCGGTATTGCCGGCGCGGGGGGCCGGCGGTAAAGGCGAGGAGCGGGGCGGCGGCGCGCGGGCCGCTCAGGCCTGCTGCGACAGCGATTCGACGCCGCGGTTGGCGAGCGCATCAGCGCGCTCGTTCTCGGCGTGGCCGGCATGGCCCTTGACCCAGCGCCACTCGATCTCGTGGCCGACCACCAGCTCGTCGAGCCGCTTCCAGAGATCGGCGTTCTTGACCGGCGTCTTCGCCGCGGTCGCCCAGCCTTTTTTCTTCCAGCCGTGGATCCATTCGCTGATGCCTTTCTGCACATACTGCGAATCGGTGTGCACGACCACGTGGCAGCGGCGCTTGAGCGCCTCGAGCGCCTTGATCACGGCCAGCAGCTCCATGCGGTTGTTGGTGGTGCTGACCTCGCCGCCGAATAGCTCCTTCTCCTGGTCGCTGAAGCGCAGCAGCGCGCCCCAGCCGCCGGGGCCGGGATTGCCCTTGCAGGCGCCGTCGGTATAGATATCGATCGATTGCAACGTCATGAATGCTCTTGATGGGTGGTGGGGGTGGCGGCGGGCGCGAGGCCGGGCGCGCGCACGGGCTTGCGGACCCGCTTGCGGACCCGTATCGCGCCGACCAGCCTCATCTCGCGCACGCGCTTGACCGCGGTGACCATGTAGACCGCGCCGAAGATCGGCCACCAGCGGTCGCCGGCGGCTTCCATGAAGGCGTAGCGCGCCATCCAATTGGCGGTGGCCAGCGGCGGGCGGTAGCAGCCGAAGCGGCCGTGCTCGATGTCGAAGCCGAGCAGCTTCATCCAGTCCTTGAGGCGGATGAAGGCGATCGGGTCGCGCGCGGCCGGCACGAAGGGCCGGTTGGCAATGCGCCCGACTGACTGCCGGGCACCCCACAGACTCAGAGAGTTGAAGCCGGTGATGACCAGCCGGCCTTCCGGCATTAGCACCCGCTCAACCTCGCTTAGCAGGCCGTGCGGGTCGGCGGTGAACTCCAGCGTATGCGGTATCACAATCAGGTCGACGCTCTGCGATTCGAACGGCAGTTCAAGCAGGTCGCACCAGACCGTGCTGCGCCCGGCCGGCGCGTGATGCGGGCCGGGCGGATTGCCCGCCCAGGGATAGCGGAACGGCGCGCTAGCACCGCTGGCCGGGTCCAGCACGAGGCCGCGGCCGGGCATGCGGTTCTCGCGCAGCGAATCAAGTTGCGGCAGGCCCAGTTGCAAGGCGTGGAAGCCGAACACGTCGGACACCACGCGGTCGAGCTGGGCCTGTTCCCACTCGAGCACGTAGCGGCCGGGCGGCGAGGCGCTCCAGGCGGGCCAGTCTATAATCGGACGGTCTGACATATCGATGAGTGCGCGCCCATGAACGAGCTGGAATACGTGCCGGTGCCGGCATTTGAGGACAACTATATCTGGCTCGTGTCGGATGGCAGCGACGTGGTCGCCGTCGATCCGGGCGACGACGCCCCGGTGCGGCGATATCTTGAGGCTCGGGGCTGGCGGCTAGCCGCCATTCTACTCACCCACCACCATGCCGACCACGTCGGCGGTGTGGCAGACCTGCTCGCGCATGCCGCTGGTGACGGCCCGATACCCGTCTACGGTCCGGCGGGCGAGGACATCGTGCAGGTCAGCGAGCCGCTCGCGGGCGGCGTGCGCGGGAGCATCGGCAAGCCCGCGCTCGAGTTCGAGGTGTTCGACGTGCCGGGCCACACGCGCGGCCACATCGCCTATTACCAGGCGGCCGGCGCGGGTCATCCGACACCCCACCTGTTCTGCGGTGACACCCTGTTCTCCTGCGGCTGCGGCCGCCTGTTCGAGGGCACGCCGGCTCAGATGCTGGCCTCGCTTGACGCGCTGGCTGCGCTGCCCGGCGAGACCCAGGTGCACTGCGCGCACGAGTACACGCTCTCGAATATCCGCTTCGCGCTCGCCTGCGAGCCTGACAATGCCGCGCTGGCGGCCTGGCGCGACGATGCCTCGGCACGCCGCGCGCGCGGCGTGCCGACCCTGCCGACCACCATCGCGCACGAGCGCGCCGTCAATCCCTTCCTGCGCGCCGACAGCGCCTCGATCGCGGCCACCCTCGAGGCCGAGCTGCACGAGGCGCCGGCCGACCGGCTGGCCGCCTTCACCCTGATGCGCGAGTGGAAGAATCGCTTCCGCTGAGCTTGCTTCTCGCCGTTCCGCCGGTCCCGGTTGTCAGCGCTAGGCTGCCCGATCCTGCCGCAACAATTCTTCACCTTCGTCGCGGCGGAACGGGCGCATCATCGGGACTCGCGCGGTGTCAGGTGGGGGGGGCGGCGGCTGGCGGGTTCGATGGCCCGCCGGGGCGAGGTCGGGTAAATCTCTGACAGCGGCAAGCAGATGCTCATGCGGAATCTTGGGAATGCGCCACAAATATAGGATTTATCTGCATTTTTAGGCGTTTTTATTGACGCGATGCGCGCGCCTACCTTACTATTTCCGGCCGTTGAAAGCCGAGATTTACATGCGATTCCCGATCAGTGCGCTACTGGTCCTGTTGCTGGCAGCCTGTGCCAGCTCGAGGCCGACCGCTCCCACCGCCGCTTCCGACCCGCAAGCCGCCTCCGATTTTCTCCGCAAGTCCGCCACCTCCAAGGAAACCGTCGACGTCGATAAGCAGTCGGTCGGCGACCTGACCACCAAGGACACCGATCTGTGGGCCCGCATCCGCCGCGGCTTCCAGATGCCCAACCTGCAGAGCGACCTGGTCGACATGCAGACGACCTGGTACACGGAGCGTCCCGACTACGTGCAGCGCATGACCGAGCGCTCGCAGAAGTACCTCTATCACATCGTTGAGGAGCTCGAGGCCCGCAACATGCCGACCGAGCTGGCGCTGCTGCCCTTCATCGAGTCGGCCTACAACCCGCAGGCGCTGTCGGTGGCCAAGGCGGCCGGCATGTGGCAGTTCATTCCCGGCACCGGCCGCACCTACAACCTCAAGCAGAACATGTGGCAGGATGAGCGCCGCGACGTGCTGGCCTCGACCAGCGCCGCGCTCGACTACCTGTCGTGCCTGCATGACATGTTCGGTGACTGGTACCTGGCGCTGGCGGCCTACAACTGGGGCGAAGGCAACGTGCAGCGCGCGCTCGCGCGCAACCAGGCGGCCGGCCTGCCGACCGACTACCAGAGCTTGCACATACCGAACGAGACGCGCAACTACGTGCCCAAGCTGCAGGCAGTCAAGAACATCACCGCCAATCCTCAGCAGTACAGGCTGATCCTGCCCGACATCCCAAATCACCCGTATTTCGTCACGGTCACCACCTCGCACGACATCGACGTGAAGATGGCCGCCCAGCTCGCGGGCCTGTCGCTCGAGGAGTTCAAGGCGTTGAACCCGGCGTTCTCGAAGCCGGTGATCCTCGGTGCGACCCAGCCACAGATCCTGCTGCCGTTCGACAATGCCTCGAAGTTCGAGAAGGGACTGAAGTCCTACGACGGCCAGTTGTCGAGCTGGACCACCTATACTGTCACCGAGCGGGCGCGCCCGGCGGCGATCGCCGAGAAGATCGGCGTCGACGCCGATACGCTGATGGCCGTCAACAAGATCCCTGCCGGCATGCGCCTGAAGCGAGGCTCGACCATCGTGGTGCCGCGTGGCGATGACAACGACGAGGACATCAGCGCCGACGTCGCCGAGAATGCCGTGCTGGCGATGGAGCCGGACGTGCCGGATACGCGCAAGATGCTGATCCGGGTGCGCCGCGCGCAGTCGATGGCCACGGTGGCGAGCCGCTACGGCGTCTCGATCGGGCAGCTGAAGGCCTGGAACCGCACGCGCCGCGACCAGGTCAGCCCTGGCCAGACCCTGGTTCTGCACGTGCCGGCCGAGCCGGGTCCGCAGCGGATCGCCACATCGACGGGTGGCGCGCGCATCGAACGCGCCAGCCTGCACACCGGCGGCAAGGCCGTCAAGAGGGGTGGGCGCGCTGCGCCGGCCAAGGCTGCCGCCAAGCCGGCCGCGAAAATCGCCTCGCACAAGAGCAAGAAGAAGTAACCCGATTCGGTCGCCGCGCGTCGCTTATGATCCGCCCCCGTACGCTGTCACCGAGATGACGGCGGTTTCCTTGTGTGCTGAGCATGCTCAACAGCTCGGGGTGAAAGTTCCCTATCCAGCCTGATGTTGGTGAAGGCTTAGTGAAGCGCCAGGGCGTCGTCGCGAGGTGGTGGCCGAAAGAAGCGTGGAACAAAACCACGATCTGACGAACAGAAACCAGATACGAGGCCTACCCGATCGGACGAGCAAGCAACTGATTGTGACCTCCATAACCATCAAGGGCCGGGGTGGTAAATCTGTCAGTGTGTGGCGAAGACGGTTGAGCTTACCTCGGGAAGGCCTGCACGGGGGTGTCCTGGACTCGCACCAAAAAGCCTCGCTACGCAGGGTCCGTAACGTTTCGGCCGCCGTCATGACGCGCTGCAAGCCTTCCCAGATCGTCTTCGCGCCGGGTTCGCCATCCCCTTTGCGGGCAAGAAAGCCACCGTGTCAACAGCAACTTAGAAGTGACCCACTTGAGCCGTCCTGATTAGTTACTTGACTCCGAAGCACGCATGAAACCAAGTATCGTTCGCCAGATGGCTTACGGAGCGTGCACCATGCCCATGAACAGACTCCAGTTTCAGGCCGGTCTGTCATGAAAGAATTTCAGGAGCAGTACGGCAACGAAGCGCAATGCGAGGCCGCGCTGGTCGGGTCTCGCTGGCCCGATGGCTGGGTGTGCCCTCGATGCAAGGCCACGCGCTACGCCAGCGCCTACAACGGCCGGCGACTGTGGGAATGCCTGAGCCAGTCCTGCCGGTACCAATGCTCGTCGATCGTCGGAACGATATTCGAGAAGACGAAATTGCCAATAATTGCCGCTGACGACCTGGTTTCTGGCGATCTACCTGGTGACGCAGAGCAAGAACGCCATCAGCGGACTGGAGCTCAAACGCCAGCTGGGCGTGAGCTACAAGACGGTCTGGCTCATCAAGCACAAGTTGCTGGAGACCATGTGGCTGCGCGAAGAGCGACGCCGGCTCGACGAACGGGTCGAGGTCGACGACGCGTATCTGGGCGGGGAACGCTCCGGCGTAAGGCTGTGGGCGTGGCGCGCCTGGCAAGACGCCGTTTGTAGCGGCCGTGCAGACCTCTGACGATGGCCGCCCTCTGTCATGCGGCTCTCGCCCGTGCCTGGCTTTACCAAAGCGGCCCTTGAGGTCTGGGCGGCCAGCAGCCTGATGCCCACCGCGTGCGTTGTTTCCGATGGCCTGTGGTGTTTCGACGGCGTGACGCAAAAGGCTGCCGGTCACGAGCGCCATGTCACGGGCGGTGGCCGTCAGGCCGCGCAGCGCCCCGAGTTCCGCTGGGTCAACACGATGCTCGGCAACCTGAAAACGGCCCTCAAGGTCACGTACCACGCTATCGATCACGCCAAATATGCCCATTGCTATCTCGCTGAATTCGCCTACCGTTGCGATTTGCCGGCGATGGTGCCGCTCCTGCTTCGGGCCGCCGTTACGACAAAACCTCATCCTCGCCGTGTGTTGATCGTCTCGGAGTCAAGTAACTAATCAGGCAAAGGCTTGAGCCTGGGACAGATCACAATGGACGAGAAGAGCAACGAGATTACTGCGATTCCGTTGCTACTAGTGTTCGGTTCCGCTGATTCGAGAACAAAGTCTGTGTAGCTTTTCGAGGATGGAATCGGCGGTTGCAGTCCAGATGAACGGCTTGCCGCTTTCGTTGTAGTGAGAAACGAATTGATCGATACGCTTGACCAGTCGTTTGACCGAGCTGAACGAGCCTCTGCGGGTCGCCTTGTCGGTGATCAAGGCGAAGAAGCGTTCGACCTGGTTGAGCCACGAGCTGTAGGTGGGCATGAAATGCACGTGCCAGCGGGGGCGGGCGGCCCCAGCCACGCCTTGACCTTCGGGGGCTGGTGGCTGTCGTAGTTGTCCACGATGCAGGGCACGTCCAGCTCAGCGAGGACGGTCTTGTCGATTTCGCGCAGCAACGACAGGAACTCTTGATGCCGGGGGCGCGGCTTGCAAGTAGCGAGCACGGTGCCGTTGAGCACGTTCAGTGCAGCGAACAGCGTGGTTGCGCCGTGACGAACATCATCGTGCGTGACGCCTGCGACGTAGCCCATCGGCAGCACGGGTTGGGTGCGTTCGAGCGCCTGACACTGGCTCTTTTCGTCCACGCACAAGACCCAGGCATGCTCGGGCGGGCTCAGGTACAGGCCGACCAGGTCGCGCAGTTTCTCGATGAAGAATTGATCGGTCGAGAGTGTGAAGCTTGCGCTGCGATGCGGTTGCAGGCCGAGCAGCTTGAAGTAACGGTGCACGCTTGTCGGCGGGATAGCCATTTCGGCGGCGATCCTGCGTACGCTCCAGCGAGTGGAGCCATCCGCCGGCTTCGTGTGCGGGGGCTTGTGAATCAGTTGAGCCAGCCGCTCATCGCCAATCGTGCGCGGCTTGCACGGAGGTACTTCGTCATACAGCCCGTTGATGCGATGCTCCAGGAACCGGATACGCCACTTGCCCACCGCGTAGCACGCGTGAGTTGCAGACGCTCGGCGATGGCGCTGTTGGGCTTCCCAGTTGCCGCTGCCAGTACGATCCGCGCACGCGTCACGAGCGCCGCCGAAATCAAACGCGAACGGGCATCGAAGTCGGTTGCGAGCGCTCGTCCTCGCTCAGCGCCAGTTCGGTCTTCGGTCGTCCCACGGGCATGCTGGTATCTCCCGTATCCATGGATACCGGCATGCTACGTGAACATAGATTAGTTAACAACAGAACGGAATACTAGCCATTCGTTTCTCGATCTGCGCCCGTGCCCGGGTGCCCATCCTCGCCGTGCTGCTCGCCACGCTCGCGCTGGCTGGCTGCAGCTTGTTCCGCGCCCCGCAGGGACCCGCGCCGATCGTCGACGCGGCGGTCGAGACGCTCGACCAGGACGGCCTGCCGCTCGCCATGCAGGAGCCGGCCTCCGAGGTCGAGGCCCCCGACGACGGCGACACGCAACGCAAGCCGCACCGCGAGGCACCGCGCACGCGCGTGGTCAAGCGCCCCTCGCCGCCCCCGCCTCCGCCCTTGCCTCCGCCTCCGCCGCTGATCCAGACGCGCACCATCGAGCGCAACCAGGTTCACTCGCTGCTTGACAGCGAGGTGCGGCGCCGCGATGGCAAGGTGATCGGCCGCGCGGTCGACATGATCGCGGACGCGGCTGGCAAGCCGAGCCGGATGATCGTCAACCTGCAGGGCTTCATGGGCATCGGCGACCGCAAGGTCAGCTTCCCGTGGCACCTGTTCCGCTTCACGCCGGGCGGCCGCAGCCAGCCGATCCTGCTCGACGTGCCGTCGGGCGAGCTACCGCAGGCCGACCGTCCCAAGGCCGTATCGCTGAGCGGCTCCTCGCATGCTGACGAGACGCCGGGGCTGATGCCGATCGTCGACGCCGACGTGCAGCGCGGCAACGGCACCGAGATCGGCCGCGTGGTCGACGTGCTGATCGACCGCGATGCGCAGCCCCAGGCCGTGGTGCTCGACCTGGGCAGCCTGGTGAACCCGGACCGGCGCACCATCGCCGCGAGCTGGTTGGCGCTGCGCTTCGCGTCCAGGGACAAGTCGCTGCGTGCACTGCTCGACCTGTCCGACGCCCAGCTTAAGGCCTCGCCGCCCTACCAGGCCGACAAACCGGTAATCGCCGTATCGCCGCCCGCCGCGCCGCCGGCCTCTAGCAGTGCGGGTGCCAATCGATGACGGGTGGCAACCCGGTCAGCATCCGCAGCCTGCGCGCCCTTGACTGGCTCAACTTCTTCGTCTCGAACGTGCAGACGGGCTTCGGGCCGTTCATCGCGTCCTATCTCGCCTCGCACAAATGGACCCAGGGCGAGATCGGCCTGGTGCTGTCGATCGGCACCATCAGCGCGATGGTCAGCCAGGTGCCAGGCGGTGCCGCGGTCGACGCGCTGAAAAACAAGAAGGGCGCGGCCGCCTGGACGATCGCGGCCATCATCCTGTCGGCGGTGATGCTCGCCAGCAGCCCGACTATCGTGCCGGTGATGACGGCCGAGGTGTTCCACGGCTTCGCCAGCTGCATGCTGACGCCGGCCCTGGCGGCCATTTCGTTCGCGCTGGTGGGCCGTGCCAACCTCGGCGACCGGCTCGGCCGCAATGCACGCTGGGCCTCGATCGGCAGCGCGGTGGCGGCGGGGCTGATGGGATTGACGGGCGAATACATTTCGGCGCGCGCGGTTTTCTGGCTGACCGCGGCGCTGGCCATGCCGGCGCTGATCGCGCTGTCGATGATCCAGCCAACCCACACGATAGTGGTGCCCGCCACGGGCCGGACGCTCGACGTTGGCGAGAGTGAGCGCGAGACCATCTTCGACCTGCTGCGCGACCGCCGCATGCTGGTCTTTGCGGCCTGCGTGGTGCTGTTCCACTTGTCCAACGCGGCGATGCTGAACCTCGCCGCGGGCGATGTGACGGCCGGCATGGGCGACAACGTGCAACTGGTGATCGCCGCCTGCATCATCGTCCCGCAGGCGATCGTGGCGATGCTCTCGCCCTGGGTCGGCCGCTCATCGCAGCGCTGGGGACGCCGGCCGATCCTGCTGCTCGGCTTCGCGGCCCTGCCGGTGCGCGCCCTGCTGTTTGCCGGGGTCGGCAGCCCCTACCTGCTGGTTCCGGTGCAGATGCTCGACGGCATCAGCGCGGCGGTGTTCGGCGTTATGCTGCCGCTGATCGCGGCCGACGTGGCCGGCGGCAAGGGCCGCTACAACCTCTGTATCGGCCTGTTCGGGCTGGCCGCCGGGATCGGCGCGACGCTCAGCACCACGCTGGCCGGCTTCGCGGCCGACCACTTTGGCAACACCATGAGCTTCTGCGGGTTGGCGGTGGCCGGCGCGCTGGCGGTCGCGCTGGTGGCGGTGGCGATGCCGGAAACGCGCGACGCCGGGCTCGACGACCCCGGCCTGGACGACGCGCCCGGCAGCTCCGATACGCCGGCGAAGACAGCCTAAGTGCGGGGCGGAACGGAATGAACACGATCCGCACGCTCGACGAGACGCGCCGCCAGATCCATCAGTCGCTGGCCTCGCTGTTCAAGGGCTGTTGTTGCACCAGGGCGTGGTGATGGCGCTGCAGGCCGTGTGCGGCCCCGCCTGCCTCGCCTACGGGATCGGCCTGGCGGATGCATTCGGAGCAGGCGGCCGTCACCGCGATCGCCGTGACCCAGCACCAGTACGCCGACACCATGAACCTGTCGCGTGACCAGCTCATCGGCGCGATGGTCGGTGGCGTGCTCGGCCATGCCGACGTCACCATGCACGTGCTGGCCTACGCGATCGCGATTGCCGCCACCATGGTGGTCTTGAGATTGCGCAGATCGAGTTTTACATTCCAGCGGCGCGCATGCAGCGCACGCAGCTCATCCTCGCTGATCGCACGCGCATCGAGCATTGTGGCGACCAATATTGGGTTAGCGACTTTCGTCGCGCGCACCTTCAGTTCAGCAGGAAACGCGGCGTACTGCTCGGGTGTCATCCAGTGCGGGCAGGCCGCGGGCTTGCGCCAGCAAACCAGATGATCACGCCTACTCAAGGACTGGCCTCGGCGGACATCGGTGATTCGCGACCCGCTTTGCTCGACGCATAGGAATTTCAAAACGCCAGAGGAGGCGGGCGATCTGCGCAGAAGTTCGCTGGACGGGTAGTGGTGCCGTCGGTGGGCAAGGTTTCCGGCAACGTCACGCGATTTTCGCTGCGAACCC
>JAYFRX010000012.1:0-18752 GCA_040946945.1 Burkholderia sp.
TATCCGCTTCCTGTTCGTCAGGCCAGCGCTTTGCCTCGGGCTTCCTTCAGACTCGTAGTCACCCACGAAACCCTTGCCTCTGGCTAACACTTCCCCTTGCCGGGTGTGTAGAGGACTTTCACCTCCGGGTGAGTGCGCCCTGCCGGGCGCACAAAAAAACGCACACGCGAAACGAATCGCGTATGCGCTGGATATCGCCGCGCACTGAGGTCGCCTCGCTCAGTGCGTGACGCGAGTCACGCCGCCGCTCGACAGCAAACGGACGCGATCGCCTGCACGGAACACTTCCGGCGTGGCGGCCTGCGTGATCGAGCGCAGATCACCGTTATCGAGGCGCACGGTAATTTCCACACCGTTGGCCGAACCCATGCCCTGGCCGATCGCATTGCCCGCGATCGCGCCGGCGAGGCCGCCGGCGATCGCGGTCAGAATCGAGCCTTTGCCGCCGCCGATCGCACTGCCGGACACGGCACCGAGCGCGCCGCCGCCGAGCGTGCCGAGCGTCGAGCCGGCGCCGGTGTCGCTCTCGATGCGCACCGCGCGCACGCTCTCGATGGTTCCGAGGCGCACCGTTTGTTCCCGCTGCGCCTGGCTCGCGCTATAGACATCGGCGGAACCCGGCGGCGTGAAGCAGCCTGCGAGCGATACCGAGGCGGTGATCATCGCGGCGAGCGTGAGGGTTTTCCTGGTCAGCATGTGTGGTTTCTCCAACAAATCTCATTCGATACTGTAGCCGAACGCGGCCTTGAAGCGGGACAGGATTTCCGCGCGGCCCAACGTGTACGTCTGCGGGCCCGAGTGAGCGATCTTGATCGACCCCATCAGGCTCGCGAGGCGGCCGGTGGTCACCAAGTCCAGTCCCTTCTCGATTCCGTACAGCAGGCCGCCGCGGAAGGCATCGCCGCAACCGGTCGGATCGACGATCTTCTCGGCCTGCACGACCGGGATCTGCTCGGTGCCGTCGCGGTGACGAATCGTGGCGCCATGTTCGCCGCGCGTTATGATCAGGGCCCGAACCCGGCTCGAGATCTCGTCTTCTGACCAGCCCGTCTTGTCGCTCACCAGTTTGGCTTCGTAGTCGTTGACAGCGAGATAGGTCGCAAGTTCAATGCTACGCTGCAGCGTATCGCGGTCGAACAGCGGCAGGCCCTGGCCCGGATCGAACACGAAAGGCACGCCGGCACGGGCCAGCTCCTCGACGTGCTGGACCATGCCCTGGAAGCCGTCCGGGCCGACGATCGCGAGCTTGATGCCCTGCGCCTCGCCGGCGTGGTTCAGGTGCGACTGCATCATGGCACCCGGGTGGAAGGCGGCGATCTGGTTGTTGTCCAGGTCGGTGGTGATCATCGCCTGGGCCGAGTGCGTGTCGGGCACTACGCGCACGAACTGGCGCGACAGGCCGAGCGAGTCGAAGCGGTCGAGATAGAGCTGCGCGTCGATCGCGCCGACCGTGCCCATCACGCTGGCCTTGCCGCCCAGCGCGTGCAGTGCGTAGCCGATGTTGCCGGCGCAGCCGCCGAACTCGCGGCGCATGGTCGGCACCAGGAAGCTCAGATTGATGAGGTGAACCTGATCGGGCAGGATGTGCTCCCGGAACCGCCCTTCGAAGGTCATGATGTTGTCGTAGGCGATCGAACCGCAAATCAGCGTAGCCAAGGTCGTTCCTGTTCAGTAGTTGAGACTGCTGCAGATGAGAATGACGCGCGCCGGACCGAGGCAGGCGCGCGTACGGCCGGATCCGGTGGCTGAACTTACTTCAGCGCGGCAAGCGCAGCGGCGTAGTTCGGCTCGTTCTTGATTTCTTCGACGAGTTGCGTGTAGATGACCTTGTCGTTCGCGTCGATGACCACCACCGCGCGTGCCGTCAGGCCGTTCAGCGGGCCGCTAGTGACGTCGACGCCATAGGCGTTCGCGAAATCGCGGCCGCCGCGGAAGGTCGAGGCAGTCGACACGTTGGCCAGGCCTTCGGTGGTGCAGAAGCGCTTAGCCGCGAACGGCAGGTCGCCCGAGATCACCACCACGGCGGTGTCGGCGAGCTTGCTGGCGGCTTCGTTGAACTTGCGCGTCGAGGTCGCGCAGGTCGGCGTGTCGAGGCTCGGCACGATGTTCAGCACCTTGCGCTTGCCGGCGAAGCTCGCCAGCGTCAACTCGCCGAGATCCTGGCAGACTAGCTTGAAATCGGGGGCTTGCGAGCCGACGGCCGGAAAGCTGCCAGCTAGCTCGATCGGGTTGCCGCCCAGAGTGACTTTGCTCATATTCGTACTCCGAAGAGGGGCGTCGCGGGACGCTGAGGTTGAGGCCGGCGCGCCTCTTTGCCGCGCCGTGCGCTTGTGGGTAGACAATTTGTACGTGAAAATTCGAGGCGGCCATGCCGGGCGCGCCGTCGGCCGCGCCCGGCGCCGTGTCGATGCGCACGAACACAGGGTCTCGGTGGCGCGCCGGCCGCCAGGCCCGCACCGAGCGGCGTGCCAGGACGCACGTAGTTGGTGGGCGACAGCACGCGGCGCGCGGCGACCTGATTCGAGGCATCGGGCAGGGTCAGTTCGATCGACGGCCAGGCCAGCGCGATGCTCGCGCGGTTCGACAGCGGCACCTTCAGCTCGAGGACGCGCGTGCCGTCGAGCTGGCGCAGGCCGTCGATCGCGCGCGGCGGTTCGACGGCGCAGCCGAGCGTGGCGCAGGCTTGCGCGAACACCGGCTGCGCGGCCCGACCAACGCGCCAGCAATGGCTCGCGCAGCAGCCAGCAGGCCGGCCAGGAAACCGCCCCGCAGCTGCAGACCGAAACCACCGCGCGGGGCGGCAGGCGATTCGCGTGTCATCGCGAAATGGACGTGGCCGTCCGCTTCCGGTTCGGCGGCGAAGTGCTCGGCCTCGGGCGGCGTGGTGCTGCGCGGCGCGATATGGACACGGACATCGTCGGCTTGCGGTTCGGCCGCGTCGGTATCGACGGGCGAGGGTGCCGCGCCCAGCGAGGGTTCGGCCGCGGCGCGAGGCAGGGCGGCGACCAGCGCGGCGATATCGGCGGCGCTGGCCGTGTAGGCGGGAGCGAGCGTCGCGCTGGCAGCGGAGGAACCCGTCGCTGCGTCAGCCGCGGCATCGGTATGACTGTCGGGCGGCTGGTCGGCCATCGCCCCGGCGGGGCGGGCGGCTGCCGGCGCGCCCCGCATGAGGCCCGCCTCGCTGGCCGGCACTTCGCCCGCGAGCACGGCCACGATCGACACCAGCGGGGTGGCGTCGGTGTTGTCGTGCAGCTTGGGATGGATGCTGCCGTCGAGCCAGGGTGCCCACCTGTCCCAGGCACCCGGCGTGAAATCGCCGTCGGTGCCCTGCGCGGGCGCGACTTGCGGCGCTGTGGCTGAAAACACGCGCGGCGGCGGCGCGTGCCCGCGGCAGCGGGCGCGGTCTCGACGTTGGCCTGGGCCAGCTCGGGATCGGAATCGACCACAGCGAGTTCGCGGCGTCGAACACCTGCTGGCAGTGTCCGCAACGCGCGAGCCCGCCACGCAGCGTCAGGTGCTCCGGTTGAATCCAGAAGACGGTTTCACAGTGGGTGCAGCGCGTCGCAAGTGGCATGGTCAGCCGGGCAGCGGGGCCGGAGTGATGGACAGCGCCTATTCTAATCTAATGGCTTTCCCGCCGGGTTCCGGCGAGGCATACCCAACCTTTGTGCTCGCGCCAGACCGAGATGTCGACATAGCGCGCATAAACACTGGCGACCTCCTCGGCCTGCCGCGCGAGCACGCCCGACAGGGCAATGTGACCGCCCGGTCTGACCTTGGAGACGAGCATCGAGGCCATCAGCTTGAGCGGGTTCGACAGGATGTTGGCGACCACGATGTCGAATTCGCCGGTCGGACAATCGTCGGGCAGGCCATAGGTGACTTCGGCGCGGTTGCGTTCGCTGTTGTGGCACGCCGACTCGACCGCCTGCGAGTCGATATCGATACCAATCACCTGGCCCGCGCCGCACTTCCTGGCTAAGATCGCCAGGATGCCGGAGCCGCAGCCGTAGTCGAGCACCGACTGGCCCGCTTCGACGGTCTGCTCGAGCCATTCCATGCAGAGCCGCGTGGTCGGGTGGCTGCCGGTGCCGAAGGCCAGGCCCGGATCGAGTTCGAGCACCAGCGCATCGGGATCGGGCGCGTCGTGCCAGGACGGCACCACCCAGATCCGCTCGCCGATCGGGATCGGGTCGAATTGCGATTGGGTGACGCGCACCCAGTCCTGCTCCTCGACCTCGCGCACCGCATGCGCGGGCGCGGCGTCGAGCCCAATCTCGTTAGCGGCCGCCGCCAGCAGCACGGCCGGGTCATGCGGCCCGGCGATCAGCGCGACCACGCACGAATGCTGCCAGGCGGTGGGCTCTGGCGTGAGGCCGGGTTCGCCGAACAGCGGCTGCTCGTCGGGCGTGTCGGCATCGGCGTCCTCCAACGACACCGACAGCGCGCCGAGCTCGATCAGCGCATCGGGGAGCGCTTCGGCATGCTCGCGCGCGAGCTCGACGACGAGTTCCCGGTAGCTCATGCTCAGGCCTCTTCCGGCGCAACCTGCTGCTTCGCAGCGAGCCGGCTTTCCAGGTAGTGGATGCTGGTGCCGCCTTCCACGAACTTTGAGTCCAGCATCAGCTCGCGATGCAGTGGGATGTTGGTCTGGATGCCCTCGACCACCATTTCCGACAGCGCGATGCGCATGCGCTGGATCGCCCGTTCTCGCGTGGTACCGTAGGCGATCAGTTTGCCGATCATCGAGTCGTAGTTGGGCGGCACGAAATAGCCGTTATAGGCGTGCGAATCGACGCGGATGCCCGGGCCGCCCGGCATATGCCAGGAGGTGATGCGACCTGGCGAGGGCGTGAACTTGAACGGATCCTCGGCGTTGATCCGGCATTCGATCGCGTGGCCGCGGAACTGGATGTCACGTTGGCGAAGCGAGAGCTTCTCGCCGGCGGCGATCTTGATCTGTTCCTGCACGATGTCGACGCCCGTGATCAGCTCGGTGACCGGGTGCTCGACCTGCACGCGCGTGTTCATCTCAATGAAGTAGAACTCGCCGTTCTCGTAGAGGAACTCGAAGGTGCCGGCGCCGAGATAGCCCATCTTCTTGCAGGCGTCGGCGCAGCGGTCGCCGATACGATCGATCAGGCGGCGCGCAATGCCGGGCGCCGGCGCTTCCTCGATCACCTTCTGGTGGCGGCGCTGCATCGAGCAGTCGCGTTCGCCCAGCCAGAGCGCGTTCTTGTGGGCGTCGGCTAGCACTTGGATCTCGATGTGGCGCGGATTCTCGAGGTACTTCTCCATGTAGACCTGCGGATTGCCGAAGGCCCGGTCGGCTTCCTCGCGGGTCATGTTGACCGCGTTGACCAGCGCCGCTTCCGTGTGCACCACCCGCATGCCGCGCCCGCCGCCGCCGCCCGCTGCCTTGATGATGACGGGGTAGCCAACCGCGCGCGCGATCTTGACGATTTCCTTCGGATCTTCCGGCAACGCGCCTTCCGAACCCGGCACGCAGGGCACGCCGGTGCGGATCATGGCCTGCTTGGCTGACACCTTGTCGCCCATAATGCAGATCGTGTCTGGCCGCGGGCCAATGAAGATGAAGCCCGATTGCTCGACGCGCTCGGCGAAGTCGGCGTTCTCCGACAGGAAGCCGTAACCGGGGTGGATCGCTTGCGCGTCGGTCACCTCGGCGGCGCTGATCAGCGCCGGCATGTTCAGGTAGCTGAGATTCGACGGGGCCGGGCCGATACAGACCGCCTCGTCGGCCAGCTTCACATACTTGGCTTCTTTGTCGGCTTCCGAGTACACGACGACCGTCTTGACGCCGAGCTCGCGGCACGCACGCTGGATGCGCAAGGCGATCTCGCCGCGATTGGCAATGAGGATTTTTTCAAACATAGCGGGTATTCGTCTTTCCGGTGACGCGCTCTGGCGCGGGACGGCGCACTCGGCCTTTTAGCCGATCACGTACAGCGGCTGGCCATATTCGACCGCCTGGCCGTTCTCGACGAGGATTTCCTTGATGACGCCCGCCTTGTCGGACTCGATCTCGTTGAGCAGCTTCATCGCTTCGATGATGCAAATGGTCTGGCCTTCTTTGACCGTGTCGCCAACCTGGACGAACGGATCGGCACCCGGCGAGGGCGCGCGATAGAAGGTGCCGACCATCGGCGAGGTGACCACATGGCCCTGCGGCGCAGCCGCGGCTGCCGGTTCGGCACCTTCGACCGGGGCCGCAGCTGCCGGCGCGGCGGCACCCACCTGCGGAGCATAACCGCTAGCAGACTGCACGTAGACCGGCGGCGCGTTCTTGACGATGCGCACTTTGCCTTCGCCTTCCGTGACTTCCAGCTCAGAGATGCCGGATTCGGAGACGAGGTCGATCAGGGTTTTCAGCTTGCGAAGGTCCATCGGGAGTTCCCTCCTTGTCTAGTCGTGAAGCGCCGGACTGGCCGGCGGCAATTCGGATTCTTGAAACAGCTCAGCCGCGCGGCGCGCCCTGCAGCCTGTCGAGCGCGTGCTCGAGCGCATACAGGTAACCCTTCCAGCCGAGGCCGCAGATCACGCCCTCGGCCTGGTCGGAGAAGTACGAGTGATGCCGGAACGATTCGCGACGATGCATGTTCGACAGGTGTACCTCGACGAACGGGATGCCGACGCTGGCCAGCGCGTCGCGGATCGCGACGCTGGTATGCGTATGCGCGGCCGGGTTGATCACGATGAAATCGGTCTGTTCGTCGCGGGCGGCCTGGATGCGATCGACCAGGATACCCTCGTGGTTGCTCTGGAACGAGGCGAGCTCGGCACCTGCCCGGCTCGCCCGTTCGGCCAGCGCCCGATCGATCTCGGCCAGCGTCACGCGCCCATAGACCCCCGGTTCCCGGGTGCCGAGAAGGTTTAGGTTGGGGCCGTGCAGTACCAGCAAACGTGTCATGCGCTTCAATTTTTCAATTTCTGCGGAATTGGGCCCACTTTATCGCTAATTCGAGAAATTTGTCCAGTTTTGTCGCGCGCATGGCGCGTGGTGTGCGGGCGGTTTTGCTTGGAATTGCGCGAAGATGGCGATATTTTCCGTCAAAATACCGAGAAACGGAAGTCAACCGCCGGCAACGTGAGTCGTGGAAAGCCTGGACGCTCAGAGCGTATCGAGGGCCTTTTTCAGCTCGTTGGGCTGGATTTGACCTAATTTTGTCACTCGTACCCGGCCGTTCGTATCAATTGCGACGGTAAGCGGCAGGGTGCCTGCGGTATTGCCGAAATTACGTACCAGATCGATGCCGGCATAACCACTGACCACCACCGGGTAGTCCACCTTGACCTTCTTCAGGAAGGCCTGGACGTTCTTGTCCGAATCCACGGCAACGCCGAGGAAGTGGATGCCGCAGTTCTTGTATTCGTGCGAGAGCTGGACCAGCGCGGGCATTTCCTGTACGCAGGGGCCGCACCAGGAGGCCCAGAAATTGACCACGACCTTCTGGCCCTTGAAGCTGGCGAGCGACTGCGGCTTGCCTTTAGTGTCGGTGACCGAGGCGGCCCAGAGCGCCGCCACCGGATCCGCGGTCTTGGTGGCGGCGGCCTGGGCGCTGTTCTCGAACAAGTCGCCGCGTACCCAGTGGCCGGCGGCGAGGCCGCCGGCAATCGCGACCGCGGCCACCACGGCCACGGGGAGGAGTCGTTTACTGTTCATCTTCGCTTCGAATCGAGGTTGAAGGGGCGGCCGGGCTGGTGGGCGCGGCCAGCAGCGCGCGCAGTGCCGCCGCGTCAGCGCGGGCCAGCCGGCCGCGCGTGTCGGCCTTGACCGCGCGCCGCGCAGGTCGCCGCTGTCGTAGAGCGAGACATGGATGCCGATCGCATCCCTGTCGCGGCGCTCGCGCCAGAGGAAACTCGTCGCCGCGGCCTGCGAAATGGCGCGTCTTGGAGACGTCGTACTGGATATTCTGGTTCAGCGGGTAGATCGCCGACCTCCTTCTGGTTGTCCGAGAAGGGGCCTGCAGGTGGATGTCCGAACGCGTGCAGGTGGATGTCCGAATGGGCGTTGGCGGTGCCGTTCAGCACGGCACCGGCCAGGTAGGGCGAGAACGGCGCAAGTCGGTCTATCCAGTCAAGCGCGATGCGCCGCAGTCGCTCCAGCTTGGCTGGTTGCGTATCGCCCTGGAACAGTGCCAGGTATTCGTGCGGTTCCGCCTAGATCAGGTCGTTATCAGGCAGCCATTCGCTGGCAATCCGGCTGTCGCGGAGCAGGCGGCGGGCGGCCTTGCGTTTGGCCGAGGCGTAGTAGAGCCCGTCCTCGGCGATGAGGCGGGCGGCGGCCAGCGCGATTTCCTCGCGCACGCGCCGCGGGTCGAGCAGGGGAGCAGGGGTTTTCGAGGCATGATCCAGCAATTGTATTCGATCGGCGCGGCCCGTCCGGGCCGCCGCGCGAGCCCTCGCGAGCCCCCGGGCGCGACCGGACGGCTCAGTTACAATGACAGCCTTTCTTCCGGCACCGCTCGCCATCTCGTGCTTGCGTCCGCGAGCGTCGGCGCATGCCGGCGCGGTGCCGGCCCGCCGCTTTCGAATCGCGACTTCGCAGGCGCCCGCGCGGCGCGACAGTTCTCTATGCGTATCCATATTCTTGGCATCTGCGGCACGTTCATGGGCGGTCTCGCCGTTCTTACCCGCGAGGCCGCCCATACCGTGACCGGATGCGACGCGGGCGTCTATCCGCCGATGAGCACCCAGCTCGAGGCACAGGGTATACAGCCGATCAAAGGCTACGGTACCGAGCAGGTCGGTCTGTCCCCGGACCTGTCCGTGATCGGCAACGTGGTATCGCACGGCAATCCGCTGATGGAGGCGATCCTCGATCGCGGCCTGCCCTACGTTTCGGGGCCGCAATGGCTCGGCGAGCAGGTGCTGGCCGGCAAGTGGGTGCTGGCGGTGGCCGGCACGCACGGCAAGACCACCACCAGCTCGATTCTGGCCTGGCTGCTCGAGGACGCGGGCCTCAACCCCGGTTTCCTGATCAGCGGCGTGCCACTGAACTTCGGCGTGTCGGCGCGGCTAACCGATTCGAGCTTCTTCGTGATCGAGGCCGACGAATACGACACGGCCTTCTTCGACAAGCGCTCGAAGTTCGTCCATTACCGGCCGCACACAGCCGTGCTCAACAACCTCGAATACGATCACGCCGACATCTTCCCCGATCTGGCGGCCATTGAAACCCAATTCCATCACCTAGTGCGCACCGTGCCCAAGGTCGCCCGGATCGTCAGCAACGGCCGCAAGGCCGCGATTGCGGCGGCACGCCCGGTGGGCGTGCCGCCCGCGCAGGCGGCGGGTTCTTTCTCGGCATTCCGCAACGTCAAGCGCTGCATGGGGATCCGCGGCAGCGTCGACGGCGTGACCGTCTACCACGATTTCGCCCATCACCCGACCGCGATCGAAACCACCATCGCCGGCCTGCGCGCGCGAGTCGGCTGCGAGCGCACGCGGATCCTGGCCGTATTCGAGCCGCGCTCGAACACCATGAAGCTCGGCACCATGAAAGCAAAGCTGCCGGGCAGCCTAACCGATGCTAACCTGATATTCGGCTATGGTGTCGCCTCCGGGCGCGACGCGCTGGGCTGGAGCCTGGCAGACGAGCTGCTGCCGCTCGGTGCGCGCGCCCAGGCCTTCGACGATCTCAACGCGCTGGTCAAGGCCGTCACGGCCGACGCGCGCCCCCGGCGACCAGATCCTGGTGATGAGCAACGGCGGCTTTGGCGACGTCCACCAGGAGCTGCTCGACGCGCTCGCCGCCCGCCAGGGGAGCGGCGCGTGATCCTGTACCTGCACGGCTTCCGGTCCTCACCGCAGTCATTCAAGTCGCGCCTGCTGGCGGCCCGCCTGGCCGAGCTCGGCCGCGCCTCGGAATGGCGCTGCCCGAGCCTGTCGGTGTCACCGCTCGAGGCAATCGCGCTGGCCGAAGCCGGGGTGGCCGGCGTCGCGGCGGAGCAGGTGAGCGTGATCGGCAGCTCGCTGGGCGGCTACTACGCCACTTGGCTGGCCGAAAAACATGGCTGGCGCGCGGTGCTGCTCAATCCGGCCACCCAGCCGCAGCGCGACCTGGCGCGCTACCTGGGCGAACAGCCGCTGTGGCACGGCGGCGGCAGTATCGTGGTCGAGCCGCGCCATCTCTGCGAGCTCGACGCGCTGCGCGTGAACGCAGTCACGCGCCCGGAGCGCTACTATCTGATCGCCGCGACGGGCGACGAGGTGCTGGACTATCGCGAGATGCTTGCGCACTACCCGGGTGCCAGGACCCGCGTAATCGACGGCAGCGACCACGGCATCAGCGAATTTGCCGACTATGCCGACGAGGTGCTCGCCTTCTGCGACGCCGAGCGGCCGCGCTGAACCGGGCCGAGGCAGACCGGCCAGACGAACGAATTCAATCCCAAGCTGGACGAGGCGCTGCGTGACGGCGCCGGACAGTCTCAACGAGAGTTAGACGAGTGAACGTTTTTTTCGAGGAATCGGGCAGTTTCAAGGCAGGCAGCGTGCTGTCGCGCCATGGCGACGCGTTTCAGGTCGAGTTGCCGGGCGGGCGGCACGCCAAGGTGCGCGCCAAGGATGTGCTGATCGAATTCGACAAGCCCACCGCCGGTGAGCTGATGCAGCAAGCCAACGCGGCCGCGCAGGAGATCGACCTCGATTTCCTGTGGGAATGCGCGCCGCAGGAGGAATTCGCCTACGGTGTGCTGGCCGACGAATACTTCGGCAGCAGCTACGGCCCGCTCGAGCGCGCGTCGCTGGTGCTGCGCATTCACGGCTCGCCGGTCTACTTTCGCCGCAAGGGGCGCGGCCAGTACCAGCGCGCGCCCGAGGAACAGCTGAAGATAGCGCTCGCCTCGCTGGAGCGCAAGCGCCAGCAGGCCCTGGGGCAGGTCGGCTACGAGGACGAGCTGAAGGCCGGCAAGCTGCCGGCCGCGTTTGAGGGTAAGGCGCTCGCCCTGCTCACGCGCCCGGACAAGAACTCCATCGAGTACAAGGCGCTCGACGCGGCGGCGATCGCGCTGGGCGTCTCGCAGGCACGGCTGATGCTCGATTGCGGCGGCATCGCCTCGCCGCGCGAGCTGCACGAGGCACGCTTCCTGGCCGAGCATTTCCCGCACGGCACGGGTTTCCCGCCCGTCACGGTGGGCCCGCTGCCCGAGGACCTGCCGCACGCCAAGGTCGACGCCTTCTCGATCGACGACGTGACCACCACCGAGATCGACGATGCCTTCTCGGTCGAGAACCTGCCCGAGAACCGCGTGCGGATCGGCGTGCACATCGCAGCGCCGGCGCTGGGCATCACGCGTGGCGACGAGATCGACGCGATCGCGCACGCGCGGCTGTCGACCATCTACATGCCCGGCGACAAGATCACCATGCTGCCCGACGACGTGGTCGAGATGTTCACGCTGAAGGAGGGCGACTTCCGGCCCGCGCTGTCGCTCTACATCATCGTCGATCGCGACACGCAGGACATCGTGGCCAACGAGACGCGCGCCGAATACGTGTTCGTGAAGAGCAACCTGCGCCACAACACGCTCGACGATCTGGTTACCGAGGAAACGCTGGCGGCCGGCAGCGGCGACTACCCGCACAAGGACGACATCGCCGTGCTCTGGCTACTGGCCCAGGCGCTGTTCGAGAAGCGCCAGGTGGCGCGCGCCGGCTACGGCCTCAAGCGCGAGGTGCAGCGCAATACCGACTACAACTTCTACGTCGAGGGCGAGCATATCTCGATCACGCCGCGCCGGCGCGGCTCGCCGCTCGACCTGATTGTCTCCGAGCTGGCGATCCTCTCGAACTCGACCTGGGGCGCCTTCCTGCACGACCACACGGTGCCGGGCATCTACCGCTCGCAGCGCGCGCTCGGCGTGCCGACCGGCCCCAAGCGCACCCGCATGCAGACCTCGGCTGCGCCGCACGAGGGGCTGGGCGTTGCCCAGTACGCGTGGAGCACCTCGCCGCTGCGCCGTTATGTAGACCTGGTCAACCAGTGGCAGCTGCTGGCCTGCGTGCAGCACGGCGTGACCGCCAAGCTGGCCGCGCCCTTCAAGCCCAAGGACGCCGATCTCTACGCGGTGGTGCAGGGCTTCGACGATACCTACACGGCTTATGCCGATCACCAGCGCCGCATGGAGTATTTCTGGTGCCTGCGCTGGCTGCGCCAGGAAAACCAACGCCAGGTGGTCGCCGCGGTGGTCAAGGGCGACCTAGTGCGGCTCGAGGAAGTGCCGCTACTGCTGCATGTGCCGGGGCTCGGCGTGCATGCGCGCGGCACGCGCGTGCTGCTCGACGTGATGTCGATCGACGAGCTGACAATCGAGGCCTCGGTACGGCTGCTCAACGTGCTGGACGCGCCGACCGTATCGGGCAACGGGACCCTCGTCGACGCGGCCAATGGCGAGGAGGCAGCCGCCCCAGGTGCTGGGCGACGGGGAGGAGAGCCCGAAATGAGCGAGCCGCGCGATCCGGCTGAAGCCGCCGCGCGCGAGCTCTATGCGGTATTCGGCAATCCCGTGGCACACAGCAGGTCGCCCTTCATCCACGCGCGCTTCGCCGAGCAGACCGGCCAGGCGATCGACTACACGCCCCGGCTCGCGCCGCTCGACGGCTTCGCGGCCGCGGTGCGAGAGTTCATCGCCGCGGGCGGGAGCGGCGCGAACGTCACCGTGCCCTTCAAGCTCGAGGCGCATGCGCTGGCCGACACGCTCTCGCCGCGCGCGGCGGCGGCCGGTGCCGTCAACACGCTGCGCTTCGAGGTCGACGGCCGGATCCACGGCGACAACACTGACGGCGTCGGCCTAGTGCGCGACATCGAGCAAAACCTCGGCGTCTCGCTGGCTGGCGCGCGCATCCTGCTGCTCGGCGCGGGCGGCGCGGCGCGCGGCGTGGTGCAGCCGATGCTCGATCGTGGCCCGCTCGCGATCAGCATCGTCAACCGCACCACCAGCAAGGCCGAGGAGCTGGTCGGCCAGTTCACGCAGGCCGCACACGATGCAGGCTGCGCGCTGGCCGGCGGCGGCGCGGCGATTATCGAGCGGCGTCCCTACGACGTGATCGTCAACGCGACCGCCGGTAGCCTCGACGCGGCCCTGCCCGAGTGCGACCCGGCCGCGTTTGGCACCGGCACGCTGGCTTACGACATGATGTACGGTGTCCAGCCGACGGTGTTCATGCGCCATGCCGAGTTGCTGGGCGCGCTTGCCGCCGACGGGCTCGGGATGCTAGTCGAGCAGGCGGCAGAATCCTTCCACCTGTGGCGCGGCGTGCGGCCCGACGGCGCGACCGTGCTGGTTGCCCTGCGCGATGCGCTGGCCGCCGGGGCCTGAGCAGAGCGCCGGCAAGGCACGCCCCGGTCCCTCCAGGCAGGGCGGCCGTGCTGGTCGGCACCTGGCTGATCACCCAGCTCTGCTACTTCACGCAGATCGCGTTCTGGAGCGTGATCGATCTAGGCTTCACCGCCTTCATGCGGGCCGATGCCTGGCACCTCAAGGGTGAGACGCCGCCCGTCACGATCCAGCATCGGTGGGTGCCCTACGAGCAGATTTCGCGCAATCTCAAGCGCGCCGTAATCGCCTCCGAGGACGCCGATTTCGCCAGCAAAACAACGGCTATGAGGTCGACGCGATCCTGCAGGCCTGGGAGAGGAACCGCGCGCGCGGACGCATCGTCGCCGGCGGCTCGCCCATCTCGCAAGCAGCTCGCGCGCAACCTGTTCCTGTCGAGCCAGAAGAGCTACCTGCACAAGGGGCAGGAGCTGATCATCACCTGGATGCTCGAGACCCTACTCGACAAGGAGCGGATCTTCGAGATCTACCTGAACTCGGTCGAGTTCGGGCGCGGCGTCTATGGTGCCGAGGCCGCCGCGCGCTATTACTTCCGGGTGCCGGCGAGCCAGTTAACCGCCTGGCAGGCTGCGCGGCTCGCGGTGGTGCTGCCCAACCCGAAGTTTTTCGACGCGCATCGCAACTCCCCCTATCTCGCTCAGCGCATGCGCGTGATCGCGCGGCGCATGGGCGCCGCCAAGCTGCCGGCCTCGCAATGAGGCGACGAAAGGGACGGCGCTAGCCGTTCGCCCTCTTGCGAAACACCGGCTTTCCCTGCCCAACCGACATCGCGCGCCGCAGCCTCGGCCGGCCCGTGCCGCGTTTGCATCGCATCGTTGTCAGCAGCACGTTGAACTTGATGAGCTTAAACGCCATGCCGAGGAACGTCGCGCGCGACAGGCAGTTGCGAGTGCGCGTAGTGCGATGACGCACCGTTGCGAACGTCGACTCGATCGGGTTGGTTGTTCTGACGCGCTGCCAGTGTTCTGCAGGAAAGTCGTAGAACGCCAGCAGTTCGTCACGGTCCTTCGTGAGCTTCTCGACAGCTTTCAGATATTTGGCCGAATCCGTCGCGACCAACTGATGATCGAAAGCGAAAAGAGCCTCAGCACGCGTTGCGGCGTGCCAGATTGCTGAGCACGCTGCCTTCCCCCGAGCGTGCTGCGATTTGGGCAAGGCGTTCAGTACATTTCCGATCTTGTGAAGCCAGCAACGCTGATGCTGTGTTTGCGGTGTACCGGATCGGGTTGTTTAGACACGATTTTGCGATCAGGCGGTAAGTGGCAAGAGCGGTGCCTGACGGGCTTCGAGGGGTGTCTTGAAGACCGGTTTTTCGAGACGCCATTCGCGATTGTATCGGTCCTTGAACGCGACGGCGGCAGCACGAACTTCTTCAACGTTGTTGAACAGCCGTCCGTGGATGGCTTGCTCCTTCATGGTCCGATTGAAACGCTCGGCGACGCCGTTGGTTTGCGGCTCAGCGACGAAGGCGTAGCTCGGCGTAATCCCCCAGAACTTGAGCTGGGCGCGGAAATCGTCCGACCTTTACTGCGAGCCGTGATCCATTCGCAGGGACAGTCCGCGGCCGGCATCAGCTTCGACCGATCCGAACTGCTCGCGCACCCCTTGGCTGATTGGCTCCAGTGCGGCAAAGCGGTCGCCCACTTTGGTGACGTGGATGCCAACACACGCCGCGTCGCAATGATCAACCGCAGCGAAGATCCAGACCAGGCCCTCATCGACGGTTTGAATCTTGGCGCCATTGGCACCCCACATCTCGTTAGGTCGATCAGTCGTCATTCGACCATCGTGAGCATTGGGCGGTTTCTGCGGTTGCCGATGGGGCGAAAGCAGGCCGTTTTGGCGGACAGCGGCGAGACACGGGCGCGGGACATGCGGATGTCGTCCTGAATGCGCAAGCGTGCCCAGACCTTGCGCGCCCCCTTCGCCGACGAACGGCGTACGAGTCAGATCGGCGCGAACAGCTGCGAGCCGCTCGTGATCGGGCCACCTTGGGCTTTGGGCTACGTCGGACAGGGGCAATGGGGTGACCTTGTTGAGCGCCCTGGCGCGCTCGGCATAGATCGTGGAGCGCAGAAAGTCGAGCGCCTGGCATACCCATTGCAATCCGAAGGGTTTGCCTGTCGCGGAGATCGTGTGGCTCATGTCGACGAGCTCCGGACGCTCAAAGGGCGACGCTCCTGCCGCTCGCGCTCCATGCTCAGTTAGCCGACGCGATGCACGGCTTCCTTGAGCTTGACTTCCAACGGATCGGCCTGGCGCGACTTCAGACCGGCTTCGATGCCTGCCAGGGCGAGTTCGCGCCATTGTTCGAGCTCGGCGATCGTGACGCCAACTTCGCGAGACACCGGGTCAATCGATTCGCCGCGCAGCAAGCCCAGGACGACAGCGCGTTTGCGCCCGGACCGACCAGCGCTTGAATTCGGCGGCGCTGGCGGCGTCTACGGCCGCGCTACGCGCGCCCTCCGTCGCCGCCAGCGCAACTCTGCCTGCACGTCTCCTTCTTCAACATCTCAGACTCCAGTTTGGATGCGTTTTACCCCAAGTCTGTGTCTAGAAAAATCAGAGCCGCCGCAACGCTTGCAGCTAGTGTTCCGTTCCGCTGATTCGCGAACAAAGTCTGTGTAGCTTTTCGAGGATGGAATCGGCAGTTTCAGTCCAGATGAACGGCTTGCCGCTTTCGTTGTAGTAAGAGACGAATTGATCGATACGCTTGACCAGTTGTTTGACCGAGCTGAACGAGCCTCTGCGGATCGCTTTGTCGGTGATCAAGGCAAAGAAGCGTTCAACCTGGTTGAGCCACGAGCTGTAGGTGGGCATGAAATGCATGTGCCAGCGGGGGCGGGCGGCCAGCCACGCCTTGACCTTCGGGGGCTGGTGACTGCCGTAGTTGTCCACGATGCAAGGCACGTCGAGCTCAGCGGGGACGGTCTTGTCGATTTTGCGCAGAAACGACAGGAACTTCTGATGCCGGTTGCGCGGCTTGCAGGTGGCGAGCACGGTGCCGTTGAGCACGTTCAGTGCAGCGAACAGCGTGGTTGCGCAGTGACGAACATTATCGTGCGTGACGCCTACGACGTAGCCGAAGCCCATCGACAGGATGGGTTGGGTGCGTTCGAGCGCCTGACACTGGCTCTTTTCGTCCACGCACAAGACCCAGGCATGCTCGGGCGGGCTCAGGTACAGGCCGACCAGGTCGCGCAGTTTCTCGATGAAGAATTGATCGGTCGAGAGTGCGAAGCTTGCGCTGCGATGCGGTTGCAGGCCGAGCAGCTTGAAGTAGCGGGCACGCTCGTCGGCGAGATAGCCGTTTCGGCGGCGATCCTGCGTACGCTCCAGCGCGTGGAGCCGTCCGCCGGCTTGGTGTGCAGGGTCTTGTGAATCAGTTGAGCCAGCCGCTCATCGCCAATCGTGCGCGGCTTGCCCGGACGTACTTCGTCATACAGCCCGTTGATGCGATGCTCCAGGAACCGGATGCGCCACTGGCCCGCCGTAGCACGCGCGAGTTGCAGACGCTCGGCGATGGCGCTGTTGGGCTCCCCAGTTGCCGCTGCCAGTACGATCCGCGCACCCGTCACGAGCGCCGCCGACATCGAACGCGAACGGGCTATCGAAGTCAGTTTGCGAGCGCTCGTCCTCGCTCAGCGCCAGGTCGGTCTTCGGTCGTCTCATCAGCATGCTGGTATCTCCCGTTCCATGGAGACCGGCATGCTACGTGAAGAGGAAGTCCAGCACCTTGTTGGCCTCGGCCTGCTTGCTGTTGACGTGCTGCTGCAGGTAGGACTGCGCCAGCGCATTGGTGATCATCGCGGTCTGCACCGGGGCCTTACTCCCCCAGCGAGATCTGCACCACACCGGTCTGCTTGTCCTGCTCGGTCACCTGGATCGCCGACTGGAAGGCGGTGATCGCGTCGAGGTCGTTCTGGCGCACACCCGAACTGCGTGCCGAGCCACGCCACCAGCTGGCTGACAAGCAGCGACACGCCGTTGCCCTCGGCGCGCTCGCCGACGCGGCCCACGCAGCAGCAGGCCGCCGTCCTCGTTGGACAGCGTGTAGGCACATCAGCTTCTTGCCCTCCAGCGCCGGCGTCACGTCGATCAAGTCGACCGCCGCCTGCTCGCCGCCCCTGGCGCAGGAGATCATCCCGAGCCAGGGCCTGACCAGCTTGCCCGGCGCTGCCAGGCGCGCCGCGACAGCGCCTCCAGCAGCGGGAAGGTCTTGAGCGCCACCGAGAAGTTCAGCTTGCACTGCTCGACCACGCCGCGGTTCTTGATGATCTCGGCGTCGGTGGCCGGCGTGGCCGGCCCGCCGTTGATCACCGCGCCGGTCTGGGATGTGGGTCAGCGCCTGCGAGGTGTTGTCGGCGGCCTCGACGCGCACGTGCGCATCGACCGAGTAGCAAGGCTTCGCGAGGTAGTAGTAGACGCCCGCAAACGCCACGATCAGCGCGGCGATGCCAAGCAGCAGCCAGATGTCGTCGAGGCTCACCTGGATCAGCTGGCCGAGGACCACACGTCCTCGTCATCAGGCTTGGCCGCCAGATCGGCGTAGGGATGTTTAACTTGCGTATTCACGATGGCTATCCGCCTCAGGTTGGTGAGTCGGCGTTGGAGGATGCCGGCCTCACCTCGGTCCCCGCCACGACTTCCGCCAGCCAACAGCCATGACCATCGAACTGAACCGCCCCGAGATCCTTGCCGAAGTGCGCGCGACCTTCGACGCCTACGAACGAGCGCTGGTCGCCAATGACGTACCGACTATGGACGCGCTGTTCTGGCAAGCACCCGAGGTGGTGCGCTACGGCATCGCCGAGATCCAGCACGGCGCGGCGCGGCGATCCGCGCCTGGCGCGCGAGCTGCGAGCCGGTGCCGCCCTCGCGCCGCCTGCATCGCAGGGTGATCACCAGCTTCGGCACCGCTCACGCGACCGTCAGCACCGAATTCAGCAGCGACGCCAGCACCCTGCTGGGCCGCCAGATGCAGACCTGGGCACGCCTCGAAGGCAGCGACACGCCGCATTGCGGCTGGCGCATCGTCGCCGCGCACGTGAGCCTGATCGAAGTGCCAGAACCGCGCGCCGCGCATCCCTCCACGGGATCCACCCCAGCGTGAGCAATTCCCCCTCTCCTCCGAAATCACCAAGAGGCCAGTTCAAAAAGACTGCTCGGTACGCCTGAAGATGTTCCAGCAGACGAGGGCGCAGCCGAATTTGAAGAATGCTTCGTGAATGTCAGCTCGAGGATCGAAGCGTATGCGAAGACGAAGGAAGTTGTGGAGCCACGAGTGAGTCCGTTCAACGACCCAACGGAATTTGCCCAGACCACTGCCATGTTCAGTGCGGCGCCTTGCGATCACCGGTTTGATGCCGCGTTCGCGCAATCGTTGACGAT
>JAYFRX010000013.1:0-18666 GCA_040946945.1 Burkholderia sp.
GCTTGCACTCGACGTTGGGCTACGTCAGCCCGATGCAATTCGAGCGGGACTGGTACGCCGCCCAGAACCAACGGGTGGCATAATCTCCGCTCAGTTAATGGATCCGAAATTCGCGGGCAACGTCAGACCAAAAGTTCGTGCCCGGCTTTTTGCCGGCTCGACGGACGAGACCTTTGCCGCAGGCCATGCACTTGTGGATCTCCGATACTTTCGGCGCTTCCTTCGCGCCGGCGATTTTCACGGAGCCGTTATTAGCCTTCTCGACCTGTTCACGAACAAAGGCTTCCTGCTTCTGGATGAAGCTATCCACATCGGAATTGCCCTGCTCGATGCTCATCAGCATGCGCTCGTACAGGGCGGTAAGAACCGGGCTTTTCACGACTTCGGGTAGAGCATCGATCATGCTGCGGCCCAAGGTCGTGCTGATAATCTGCTTGCCTTTGAGTTCGAGAAATTCCCGGCGCTTCAATTCGGAAATGATCGACGCGCGGGTTGCTGACGTGCCGATACCGTCACCGTCACGCAGCATCTTTTTATGCTCCGGTTCGCTCACGAACTTATGGATGTTCTCCATTGCGCGCTGTAGCGTGCCCTCGGTAAAGCGGCTCGGTGCCCGCGTCTTGTCGTCTTTACGGGTGGCCTTAACGCACGTCACGTCATCGCCAGTTTTCATCGCCGGCAGGCTCTGGTTCTCGCTGCCTTCGCCTTCGCCGTCGCCTTCGGATTCCTCGTCGGCCTCGGCGTACACGTCACGCCAGCCGTTGCGCGTGACGACCTTTCCGCGCGCCTCGAATGTCTCGCCGGTCACGTCTAGCGTGACGGTGGTACTGAGGTATTCGTGGAGCGGATAGAACTGTGCGAGGTAGGCGCGCACGATCAGGTCATAGACGTTGCGCTCCTTCTCCGAAAGCGAAGCGGTGCTGCCCTTGTGCATCGTCGGGATGATGCCGTGGTGCGCCGTGATTTTGCTGTCGTCCCATGTTTTCGACTTGATCTTTGGATCGGCACCATCGACCAACTCGGCCAGCTCGGGGTTGCCTTCCTTGATCGCTTCCAGCACGCGCGGCGCGTCGGCGTGCTGCGACTCGGGCAGAAAGGCGCAGTCGGTACGCGGGTAGCTCGTCAGCTTGGCTTCATAGAGCGATTGACAGATTTCCAGCACGTCCGATGCGCTGTAGCCGAACTTGTTGGACGCCAACAGCGTTATGTCCGACAGCGAGTAAGCGCGCGGCTGCGCCTTTTTCTTCGGCTCTTGCTTGTACTCGGTGACGCGGCCCGGCTTGCCGGTGATGCCATCGACCAGGCTGTTCGCAATCGCGGTATCGACAAGGCGGCCCTCGGAATCCAAGCCGGCTTGATCTTCGTTCGCGCGCCACGCGGCGAGGAATACCCCGCCTTCGTGTTTGATCGCTGCGCGGATGGTGTGATACGGGATCGGCTTGAATGCCTCAATTTCGCGATCCCTGGCGACGACAATGGCGAGCGTGGGTGTTTGCACGCGGCCCACGGTCAACAAGGCCCGCGAGCCGCCACGCTGCGCCCGCAGCGTGTATGCGCGGCTCAGGTTCATGCCGATGAGCCAGTCGGCCCGGCCTCGGGCCTGGGCTGCACCAGCGAAGCCGTGATAGCCGGCGTTGTCTTTAAGCGCGGCAAGGCCACGCTGCACCGATACAGAGTCTTGCGCCGACACCCAAAAGCGGCGCACCGGCTTGTGGCAATCGTAGTGTTCCAGCACTTCGTCAACGAGTAGCTGGCCCTCGCGGTCGGGGTCGCCTGCGTTGACGATTTCGGTAGCTTTTTTCAGCAATCGCTCGATGACGGCTAGCTGTTTCGCGGCATCTTCGCGCGGCTGCATCTTCCAAACTTCTGGGATGATGGGCAGCTCGTCGGTACGCCAGATTTTCTTGCCGTTGGTGGGACTGCGCGGCACGTCATCCGGGGTGTACTCGTCCGGTTCAGCCTGTTCGAGCATGTGCCCGAAACACCAAGTGATCGTGTCGCTACCGCACTCGATGTAACCGTCACCCTTTCCTGTTGCGCCCAGCTCGCCGGCGATGGCCTTGGCGACGGACGGCTTTTCTGCGATGAATAAACGCATTGCTATGCCCTCAATTCTTGGTTGTTCTTACCAAGTGAAAACCGACCGGATAACCGATTTCACTTGTTCGCGGGTGATGGCTCCGAAGTAGCGCGCGTCGAATGACGTTGCGCTGCTGTCGGTCATCAGCAACAGCTCTGATTCGCCAAGCGTGTATCGCTCGTCGGTCATGCGAGGCAGCGGCCGGCCGACACCATCGACCAACAGTGGTTTGCTGTACGGCAGCAGCGCGCCGTTGACAGTGACGCCCTGCGGCGTCACGGAAACGGTGTCGCCTTTAGCGGCTAAAACCCGCTTCATCATGTAGCCGTAGTTGCCGGGGCAGAACCCGGAGCCGATGTAGCCCCGTTCTCTGGCGTTATCGAACACTGGCCGCTGCGGCGGGCAGAAAATGACGTATTCGCCCTTGGTGACGGGCGCGCTGCTGGTCCAGTACAGACCGAGCGGAATGCTCTTGCTCGTGTTGACGCGAGCGCCGGCCGAGTACATGACGCCGCACGCCGCGACCAGACCGAGGCCGCCCACGACAGACACCGCAATTGCACGCTTGGTAAGGCGGTTCATATCGTGATCGCCTCCCCTGCGGCCGGCTCATGCACCAGGCGCAACTTGTCGCTTACCTTCGGCTCGGGCACCGCTGCGCGTGCCGTGAAAATTGGGTCTTGGAAGTAGAGGGGCTGTTTGCCGTAGATCGCCGGGTAGCCCGCGACGTACACAACCATGTCGCCGGCTTCCCTGATTTGCCCCTCGGCATCTTTCTTCGGCCCCGGCATACGCAAGCACTCGTCGGCGGTCAGCAAGGGGCGCTGTACCTCTTGGATAGTGCGCGACACCTGGCCCAAGATCGCACTCGCGCGCTTGCCGCTCGTGGTGATCTGCTCCTTAACGACGGTGGTTTGCCCGGTGAGCTTCGAAAGGTGTTCGGCAGTCTCAAGGCGGTTAGGTGGGTAGGCGTTCTGGACGTGGCAGTTCGACGTAATGGTTTCGTCGGGGCCATAGCCGGTTTCGCGGCTCTTGAGCTGGTTCAAGTCCTGACAGATGAGATAAAACTTGATGCCGTAGCCGGCAACAAAGGCCAGCGACTCTTGCAGGATTTCGAGTTTGCCAAGGCTCGGAAACTCGTCAATCATGCCCAGCAGGCGATGCTTATAGGTCTTTTTTGAGCGCACATAGGAACTCGCGACCTGCTTGAAGCCGAATTTCGCTAGCAGGCGACGCCACCACGGCATGCCGGCAAGCACGCGCTCGAACTCCATCTTGTCGGCCAGCAAACGCACGATCATGTTCGTCATCACGCGAACCAAGGGCCGCAAGCGGGCCTTGTCGTTCGGTTGCGTGACGATGTACAGGCTCACCGGATCGTCGTGGTTCATCAGGTCTTTGATGCGGAACTCGGACTTGCTGACGTTCCGTGCCACGACCGGATCACGGTAGAGCGCGAGGTAGGATTTCGCGGTGGACAGCACTGAGCCAGCTTCTTCTTCCGGGCGGTCCATCATGTCGCGCGCAGCGGAGCCGACAACCGAATGGTTCTCGCCGTTGACGTGCCCGTACTGCGTCATTTCCATCCACAACTCGCCAATGTCGCGGTTGGGGTCGGCCATGATCGAATCGACGTGGGGCAATGATGCCGGTGTGCCCTCGTTCTTAGCCTTCAACAGTACGTGAAGGATCACGCCGACCAGCAGCGCTTGCGAAGTTTTCTGCCAGTGGGATTCAAGGCCCTTGCCGTCCGGATCGACTATCAGCGTGGCGAGGTTTTGCACGTCGCCTACTTCGTACTCGGTGCCGATGCGGATTTCGTCCAGCGGATTCCAGCACGCGGAACCGCTCAAGGTCGCTGGCTCAAAGCGGATGACCTTGTTTTTCGCGTGTTTCTGACGCCATCCGGCCGTCATGGCCCACAACTCGCCTTTCAGGTCGGTGATAACCGCGCTATGCGGCCAGGAAAGCAGTGTCGGCACAACCAGACCAACGCCCTTGCCGGAGCGTGTCGGCGCATAGGTCAAGACGTGCTCAGGCCCGTTATGCCGCAGGTAGTTGACTTTGCCACTCTTGTCCTCCCACGCGCCCACGTACACGCCTTCGTCGTTGCCGAGCAGGCCTGCTTCCTCAATGTCTTTTCGGTTGGCCCAGCGCGCGGAGCCATGTAGGTATTCGTTCGCCTTTGATGAGTTCGCGCCGAGCGTCTTTGCCATCGCCGTCGCGATCAGGCCGCCAGCAGCAACCATCGTGCCGATGCTGCCGGCGGCAAAGAAGTAACTAGGAAACTGGTCGTGCCACTTGCTGTACCAGTTGAGGACTGCCCACGGCGCATAGACATGGCTGTAATTCGCGCCAAGGCTGGCCTGGTAGTTGAAGCTGTGGGCGAAGTATTGTGTTGCTGCCTGCAAGCCTGCCGCCATCGACGTGAGCGCCAGGACGGGCACGAGCTTGCTTTTCTTCGCCTTGGTGCCTCGGACTTGGGGGCCGACAGCATTGTTTGCCTTTTCTCTCATCTGCTTCTTCCTTTCGTTCTGACCGTGCCTTTCGCGGTCAGCGAGACGTCATCGCCCACGGACAAGCGCTTCATGCGGCGGGCGGTGGCCGCATCGACCGGCAACACGATTACATCGTCGTCGCGCTTCAAGAGAGCCAGTGTGTCGCCCTCGACTTGACGAATGCCGGCGAACTTCGCCGCACCTTCGTCATGGTCATTATATCGTCTGTGCTTCGGTATATCGAATCCTTTCGCCCGCTTACCCTCGCGCTCCGCGATGTATTTGTCGGCTGCGAGCGTCGCCGCGCTTACTCCTCCTGGCCCACGAATATCCCGTCGCAGCCCGTTATCACGTTGGGTTCCTTGTTGCTCCATGTGATGAGGTACATCACGCGGCAGTAGCACTTCACTTCCGTGGGCGAGCTGAACCACACCGAGTTGGGACAGGTTTCGCAGACGGTTTTTTGATTCGGGCGGCGGTTGGGTTCCAGCGCGTCCAATGTTGGGCTGGTCGGGCCATCCGGGGCCTCGAACGCCTGCGCGGCCGCTGGTTCCAAATCGTCCGGCTCCGGTGGTCCATCCGAGGCCTCGGGCGGTGCGGACTCTTGTAGCAGCGCCATCGCGGCCGCGATCTGCTCGTCCTCGGTCGTGGGCGGGTTGTTGGTCGGCTCGTCGTGTTGCTCGTTGCTCATGGTTTTGCTCCTTCGTGGTGGTAAGAGGTCGGCTTGCAGCGGCGTCGCGCTCGCTCAAGGCGTCCTCATGGAAAGCGCCGGCGCTACGTGCCTGCGCCGGCGTAAAGTCGGTGTGCTTGCCGGGGGTCGCGGCGTCGGCCAGATTAGCTCCAGCGGCCGCGTCGTCCGCGAGCTGCCGCCGTCGCTGCTCAAGCGCGGCATCGCCAAAGGTCACGTTGAGCTTTGCAGCGGCCGCGACTTGGGCGATGCGCTCCTTGAACTCCGCGCTGCCGTTGACGGTGATGCGCTCGCCGTAGCGGTACATCGCCATGCGTAGCGCGGCCTCTATGCCGTGGTCGTTAGCGCCTCGCGAGACGTTCAACAGCCCGCCGTCATCGCGGATCGCGGTCGAGCCGACGCGATAGATGATCGTGCCGGCCTTCGTGATGTTGTCGGGTTTCAGGCCCGGCACCGGGCCTGCGCGGCGGGCATCCTGCCCGCCTACTGTGTTGCTGGACCGGCGCTGCCGGGATTCGCGCGCGCGCAGCGCGTCGAGGGCTTCGGCGTCCCCTTGCTTGGCCTTGATCTGCAACCAGTCGGCCCACGCTCGGCGGCTGTGTGCGGCGTAGGCCGCGTCGCGGTCTTTCAGGTAATCGGCATTGATCTTCTCTACGTCAGCGCGCAGCGACTTGCTGGCGAGGGCATACAACAGTTTCTTGTTGACGCCCGCACCGCTCATCAACTTGATTACCGTGCGCTTCAAGCGGCCGCTCCGCTTCGCCCCCTCGATCAGCCGCTCTTTCTTTCTGCGGGCCTGCGCAATGGCCTCATTGCGGGCTGCGCCAAGGTTTTGTTGCTCCGCCTTATACTTGGCGTGCAACTCCACGGTGTTGACCTTCTTCGCGTAGATGGGGCGCTGCTCGTATCGTCGGCCGCCGTCAATGTGCAGCTCGCCAAGGACTGACAGGTTGGGCACCCTGCCTTTGCTGCGCGGCGGCGGCCTGCGCCCGATCCTCTCGACGGGCGGGGCCTGTCTGCGTCGGGCCGCCACAGCGGCCGCAGACGGCGCGCGCGCGCCAGGGGCCTCGAATGCCCCAAAACGATCTTCGAGCTTCGCCTTGGACAGCTCACGTGCCACCGAGCTAGCCTTGACTCCTTGGCCTGCCCCATCCGTGATGACTAAGCCATTACCGCGCTCGCGCAGTTCGAGACCATTGCTCTGCATGACCTCATGCAGCTCGGCCCAGTTCTGCGCACCCTTGATCTGCTCCGAGCACTCGCGCTTGATCCATCCCAGCAAACTTTCGACGCCCGCGTGCCGCTCCATGTCACCGGCGCGGTTCTCGCCTGCTGTTTTGCGCGCGGCGTGGTTGTCGGCCTCTAGCCCGTACTCCTTTTCGAGTTTTTCGCATATCTCACCCAACGTCTTGTAGTCGTTGTATGGCGTATGGATGGTGTAGCGCGTCGGGTGAATCTTGTTGATGGCGACGTGGATGTGCAGATTGTCCGTGTCGTGATGCACGGCACTGACGCGCTGGTGATCGGCATAGCCGAGAGCCGCGCAGACGCGGGCCTCAATAGCTTCCAAGACTTCCGGGGTGGGGTTCTCGCCTTCTCGAAAGGAAATCAGAAGGTGGTAGGTCTTGTCGGCCTCGCTGCGCGTATTCAAGGCCTGTGTAGCCTGCACTTCGAGCGCCGCATCTAGTGAGTTGTCTTGCAGGCAGTTCGTGACCGTCACGTGACCAACACGCTCTTGCTTGGCCTGCGGGTCGTTGAGGTATTCGACCAGCTCGCGGAAGTCGCTTTTTTTCACGACCCGCATGGGGACGTGCTTGGCGATCACGGCACCCCCCTTTGCGTTTTAGCGGCTAAAAAAATCATCCGCGCACAACCTTGGTCATGACCTCGCGTAGATCGTCTTGCGTAGCCTCGATCTTCGCCAAGAGTGTGCGGATGGTTGCCGTCGTGAAACCGGCCGTGCGCGCATCGTTGGTCAGCCAGAGTTTCAACAGGCCGCCGAGACGACCCAAGTCGCCGTTGACCTTCGCCAAGTCATGCACGCGGCGATGGTCAAGGATGCCTTGAATTTCGTAGCCCATACCCACGCGCAGCAGGTACGCCGACAGGCTCAAGCCGGCCGCATCGGCCTTGGCTTGAACCTGCGCCCGCTCGTCGGGCAGGCAGTACACCTTGATAGGTGGACTGCCCTTGCGCGTCGCCTTGTCTTGCATTGTTTCTCCTTATGAGCGGCGGTAGCCGCTGGCCTCGCAGAGCAGGATTCCCGTTGAGCGCCGAAGGCGCGAATAAGGGAGAGTGAAGAAGGAACACCGGCTTGCCGGTGGGCCTACTTCACATATCCTGCCCGGTTCAACACCGTTGTGACGCCAAGGATAACATTGCGCCGACCTTTCCGAAACCGTGTTTTTCGATATAAACTACGTTTCACGGCTCTATCTAGATAGTGAAAACGACCAGAGCAAGGTAAAACAACGGCCTAACCGCTAAAATAAGGGTGCAAGAATGATGAAACAACGAAACTGACAACGCAGGGTGACATATGGCAAAGAGCCTGTCGGAGCGCATTGCCGAAAGGGCGAAGAAGAAAAAGCCCTCGCGCAACGCGCAGAACCGGGCGGCCTTCTTGGCCGTCCGCGTGGACGTAAAGCAGGCGCTCGATGACGGCTGGCCCGTCAAGAGCATCTGGGAAACGCTCCACGAGGAAGGGAAAGTGACGTTCAGTTACCAAGCCTTCCGGGGTTACGTGAACCGGCTGATTCTGACGGCGAAGCCGGACGTACCCCCTGCCCCGGCGAGCGCGCCGGCGACGCTTGGCGAAGGCAGTAAGCCCGAGACAAGCAAGCCGGCCGCCGAGGGGGCCAGCAAGACCACCACGCAGAAGCCGGACGCAATCCCCGGCTTCACGTTCAACGCTCAACCGGACAAGAAGGACTTACTGTAATGGCGAAAATCCACATTACCCTGCAAGGCAAAGGCGGCGTCGGCAAATCGTTCATCGCCGTGAACACGGCGCAGTACAAGACCCACAAGGGCCAAAAACCGCTTTGCATTGACACCGACCCGGTGAACGCCACGTTCGCCGGCTTCCAGACGCTCAACGTGCGCCGCCTCGAAATCATGGAAGGTGACGAAATCAACTCGCGCCACTTCGATGCCCTGGTGGAAATGATCGCGCCGGCCACGGATGACGTAATTATCGACAACGGGGCCAGTTCGTTCGTGCCGCTGTCGCACTACCTCATCAGCAACCACGTGCCGGCCCTGCTGCACGACATGGGGCACCAGCTCATCGTCCATACGGCGATCACGGGCGGACAGTCGCTCGTGGACACCATGAGCGGCTTCGCGCAGGTCGCACGGCAGTTCCCGACCGAAACGGCGATTGTGGTGTGGCTGAATCCGTATTGGGGGCCAGTCGAACACGAGGGCAAGGGCTTCGAACAGATGAAGGCCTACAAGGACAACAAGGACCGCGTATCGGCCATCATTCAAGTGCCGGCGCTCAAGGAAGAAACCTACGGCCGCGACCTGACGGAAATGCTGCAAGAGCGCCTGACGTTTGACGAGGCGATTGCCTCGCCGTCGCGCACGATCATGGCGCGCCAGCGCCTGAAGATCGTCCGCGACCAGCTCTACGCTCAGCTCGATAACGCGACGGTGCTGTAATGAGCGAGGCCGATCAACTTGAGGAACTTATCAAGGAAATCGCGGTAAAACACGGCATCGCCGTAAGCCGCGATGACCCCATCTTGGTTTTGCAGACCATCAACAACCGCTTGATGCTCGATAGTCAGAAAGCGCAGGAAGCGATGCTCGATCAGTACAAGGAAGAACTGGAAGGCATCGCTACGCGATGGGGCAATGACGCGAAGGTGAAGGCCGAGCGGATTCTCAACGCCGCGATGACAGCCAGCAAGGAGGCGATGGCGAAAACCTTGCAAGACGGAGCGATAGCGGCGGCCGCCGTGGTCCGCAAGGAAGTAGACAGCGCGCTGGAGCGTGCGCAGGGCCAGCTACGGGCCTCGCGCGGACTGTCGATGTGGAACCTGGCCGCCGCTGCGATCACGCTACTGGCAGCCGCTGTGGCGGCCTGGGCGGCCATCGCGCACTAACCGCCGCGAGCGCGCAGCAAAAAAGCCCGGCATGGCCGGGCTTTTTCGTATCTGAGCGGTGAGCTTTTCCGGGAAGAGCTCTCTGGTCAAAGTGAGGATGTTTGCGACAGACCGAGGACGCGGCCACGCCCGAGGCGCTGGCCCTCATCGGGGTCACGCTCGCGGGCGATCTGCTGCCGTCGCTCCTGCTCCTTCTTACGCATCAGCGCCTGGTGCCGGCGCGCAGCCTCGCGCATTTCGTCCCATCCCTCTGCAAGCTCAGGCTGCTCCGCGCGCAGCTTGCGGGTTGCAAGCTCCTCGATGCGTGGCGCGTGTACGCCCATACCCTCCTTGATTTCGCGCACGTTCTCAAGTCGAGTATGCAGGCGCTGCAAAAGCGCCTGCTGCTCCTGCACCTGCCCTTGCCAGCGTGCGCGCTGGCCTGGCAACGCGAGAATGCCCGGCTGCTTGGCCTCGATTTGCAGCAAGCGCGTCTCCTGCTGCTCGATGAGGCCTTCTAGCCGGTCCTCAATCCGTGCGGCTTGATCGTGCTTCGCCTCGATCTGCGCCGCAAGAGCGGCGCTGTATTCGGACGCCAGGGGCGAGACTCCAAGAGCGGCCTGCTGTTCCGCCTGCGCTTCCTCGGCTCGATCTAGCAGACTGTCGGCCTGCTGCTGCACGTCAAGCGTGCGACGCTGGGCCGGCATGTCGGTAAGGCGCCCTCCGGGTTGGCGATCATTGGCGACAGTCATGGCGATAGCTCCTGTTTTTTAGCGGCTAAAACTATCGGGACAGCTTCTTGCCAAGTTTCTCCGAGGCGGCTGCGACTTGGGCGCGACCGGTCGATTGGTCATACGCGATGCTCTTCGCGCTCCCGATTTCAGGTACTTTATCGAAATTCGAGCGGTCGTGCCTCACAAATTGCTTGCCGATCTGCTGATAGATGCCTTGCTTGTCGGCGTGGACAATAACGCCCTCGTGCGCCTTTCCTTTATCGGCCGCAGCGGCGGAATAGATGTTGTAAATGCCGGGCTTAAGCTGGCCCGCCTTATCTACATGCTCGTTTTGCCATGTCCCTGGCGTCTGCTCGTTCTGAACGATCCGCTGACCGTTCATGACGAGTACGCGATGTTTCATGATGTATATGCTCCTGTCCTGTTCAACCCCTCGAACGGGAGAGATTGCCGTTTCGTTGAACTGCGGTAAGCCGTGATGATCCGGCCTGATAACGGCAACGTCACGCACAAAGTTAAGGGCTTGCCGCCCAATTAAAGCTATGCCCGGCCTAGACAGCTAGGTCGGGCACAAAAGAATTCAGTCCTCTACCGCTCGACTGCGACGGCCGGCGGCGGCCTAGCCGCGCGCACTGTGGCGCGAATACGACAATAATTTTAGCCTATCCGCTTCGATTTATGAGTTAGTTTTTACTCTTGCCGCCGCCTTCCGCGCCCTTATCCTTGCTTGGTTTGAGCGATTCCAGCAGCTCCTTTCTCTGCTCTTTCATGGCGTGCAACTCCCCGCGTAAAGCGGCCGCCTCCTCCCGCGCCTTAGCAGTCGTCTGCTGGGCCGCCTCAAGGACCTTGCGAGCCTCGTCACGCTCTGCCTGCACCTTCGTGAAGCGCTCTGCCTGACGTGCCGCCTCCTGCGCGGCCGCCTTGCGCTGCTCCTGGTGCGCGTCGGCCTCGACTTCGGCCCTAGCCGCTACGGTCGCCAGCTCACCGCGCAACACCTCTACCTGCCCGCTTGAGGCTGTGGCGGCCTGCTGCGCGGCGGCCAGCTCGCCACGCAAGCGCGCTGCCTCTCGGTGCGCGTGATCCAGCTCGGCGCGCAGATCACTGGCACGCCGCTCGATTTCGACCGTGCGCGCCTCGGCCGTGGCAAGTTGCCGCCTGGTGTCATCCAGTTGCTCGTCGAGCACGCGCGCGCCCTCGATAGCCGCGTCGCGCTGTTCGCCCGCCTCCGTGACCTTGACCTGTAGCGCGTCCAGCTCGGCCGTCTGTGTGTCGTAGGCCTCGCCAAGCTGCTTGTTTAGCGCATCTAGTTCGGCCCGCTCGGCCTCCCAGCCGGCTTGCGCGGCGCGCAGCGATTCGTTCGCCTGGTCAGTGGCCGCCTGCCAGAGCGCGGCAAGTCCTTGGCCGTGGAGCTGCTTCACGGCATCGGGCACCTGGATGGCAATCGGGGCGGCCTGCGCGGTCTGCGCACGCCGCCACTCCTTCATGCCGGCACTGGCATCGTTCATGTTGACCCTCGCGGCTTTGCGCACAGCATCGACCGTGGGGAATCCCTGGCGGCCCATTGCCTCGTAGAGCTGGTCGGCAGCGGCAAAAATGCGATCGCGGGTGTCTTTACTCAGTTCCATGCGCGTAGCTCCGGGCGGGTTGGTAAGAATAATATTATTACTCGTATTCTTACCTGTCAATATATTTAGCTAAACTTTAGCGGCTGAATTTTTCGTCCGACCTCCCGGCGTTGGAATCGAGTAGGGTGAGGGATTACTCCCTCAGCCCTCTCACACCACCGTACGTGCGGTTCCGCATACGGCGGTTCAATTAATACGCTGGAGTCCCTGCACAGTGCTGCGCAGCGAGACCAGCCCCATTTTGGCGAAGTACAACGTCGGTACTGCCTGATTCATGTGTTGGGCTGCCGAATTCCACCAAGGCCCTCGCCCATTGACGCTCGACTTCCACGCTCGCTCAGGCCTAAGCCCAAGTGAGATGAGTCGTCGTTCGCGGGTCTTCGGGGTTTTCCACTGTCGCCAGAGCAGGCAACGTAGTTTTCGACGCAGCCACCAATCGAGTTCATCCAGCGTCCGCATGTTCGCGGTAAGCCGGAAGTAATTTGCCCAACCCCGCAGTACAGGGTTCAGGACCTCAATGGTGTGGGGCAAGGACCGTCCTCGCCCCTTGCGCAGCAACTCACGAACTCGATCCATCAGTCTTCGGAGGCTTTCGGGTGCGGCTCGCACCCGTGTCTCTTTTCGATAGATCGTGATCGCATAGCCCAGAAACTTTCGCTTCCAGGGTCGTGCCACTGCACTTTTCTGCTCGTTGATACGCAGTTTCAGATGACCTTCCAGGAAGGCTCTGATATTCGCCATCGCCCGTTGCCCTGTGCTGTCACTGCCGACGTAGATGTTGCAGTCGTCAGCGTAGCGGCAGAACTTCAACTGCCGCCTTTCCAACTCTCGATCAAGATCGGTCAGCAGGATATTCGACAGTAGTGGGGACAGCGGCCCACCTTGAGGCGTCCCTTCGCTACGAGGCTGAATCACGCCATTAGCCATCATCCCCGCTTCTAAGAAGCGCCGAATCAGCTTGAGCACGCGACCATCTCTCACTCGGTAGGCGAGTCGAGCCATCAGCACGTCGTGGTTGACCCGATCAAAGAATTTCTCCAGATCAATGTCCACTACCCAGCGCTTACCTTCAGCTACATACTCTTTCGCCTTGGCCACCGCATCGAGCGCACTTCTCTGCGGGCGGAAACCGTAGCTGCCCTCGGAGAATGTTGGCTCGAAAATCGGTTGCAGTACTTGATGGAGCGCCTGCTGAATGAGTCGATCCACCACCGTGGGAACGCCGAGTGTTCTAACCCCGCCGTTAGGCTTGGGAATGTCCACTCGACGCACCGCCCGTGGTAGGTACCGATCCTCCAGCAGCGCCGCTTTCACACTTGACCAGTGCACCAACAGCCAGTCCTTCAGTTCCTCGATCGTCAGGCGATCAACGCCCGCTGCGCCTCGGTTCTTCAGGACACGTTTGTACGCTCGTCGCATGTTGCTGGGTTCGACCACCAGCTCCATGAGCCGGTAGTCCTCCGATTTCGTTCGCCCAGCCGTCGCCGCAACCCCCTCAGCACCTTGCGGGCTTCTTTCCGGATTCCGTCCGGCCATGGCAGGCAGGCCTCCCGTGTCGGGAGCTTCTGCTTCATCGTGGGTTGTCGAGATCAGCTGTCCTACTCTCGGTATCAATCGTTCAGGCCTTCAGTCTCGCGACCTACTATGCCCTCTGCTGACTTCTGCACGATCATTCCCGCACCTCGCGGTGCCGGTAGCCCTCGTGGGCAACCGTGCAGATCTCCCCGGGTATTGCGCACCCACTTTCACGCTTATGCCTGTCGGATCTACGTCATGGCGTTCTGTGCAAGTATTGGGCTTCGCAGATTTCGGACTGCTTACCCCGCCATGCCGCCTCGTATCCGCTTCCTGTTCGTCAGGCCAGCGCTTTGCCTCGGGCTTCCTTCAGACTCGCAGTCGCCCGCGAAACCCTTGCCTCTAGCTAGCACTTCCCCTTGCCGGGTGTGCGGGGGACTTTCACCCCTGAGTGAGTGCGCCCTGCCGGGCGCACCGAAAAAAACCCCGCTTTGAGGCGGGGTCCGTGGTCAGGGCGGGGGGCAGAGAGGTTAGGGCATCAACCTTCCACGATGGCGACTAGCTTCGCCTCGGTGATGGCGGCCTCGAACTCCTCGCCGTCATCTTCATACTTGAACCAAGCAAGGCCGATCTCGCTAGGTCGCTTGGTCAGGATCAGGCGAGCGGGCCGGTCGTAGTGCTTGACCTGCACGATGGCCTTTTTCAGCTTGTCCGGGTCGGCCTCCTTCGCCTCCTTCTTCTCCTTGGCGTCCGAACCGGCTGACGGACCTTGCTCGCCGCCCTCGTTCTCGGCATCGGTCTTACCCGTAAAGGCGTCAACGGTGTTCGGATCGCGGGCCTTATCGTCAAGGAACTCCCGCAGCAACTTGACCGAACCACGCGTAATCTCTTGATCCTCGTCATCCAGCCAGGCGGTCACTTCCTCGGGCTTCTTCTTGTAAGCCGTGACCAGTTCGTTGATAACCGTCACGTCCTTGACGCGGCCGGTATTGAACGCCTCGGCAATCGGCTCGGGCAGGTCGAGCAAGGTAACGTGCTGCGACACGAACGCAGCCGACTTGCCAAGCTCCTTGGCGATATCGCCCTTCTTCTTGTCCTTCGCCAATTCCCGGCCGATGTAATCCGCAATCTCGCGCGGCGTCAGCTCGTTGCGTTGCAGGTTCTCGATAACCTGGTCCGAGTCCAGGTAGTCGTTATCGATGAAGCCCGGAATATGCGTCTTGCCGGCCAGCTTCGACCCCCGAAAACGGCGGGCACCGTGATTGATGATGTGCCGGCCGGGCGCGTCGGGGTTGTCCCGCACGGAAATGGGCGTCTTGACGCCGCGCAGCCGGATCGTTGCGGCAAGTTCCTCCAAGCTTTCACGCGAGAAACCGGGGTTTTCCTCGGTGCGCGGTTGATGTGGATCTTCATCAATCAGCGACATATCCAGCATCAGGGGGCCGGACGTGCCCGTAGCGGCCTCCGGATGGTCCAGGAGACCCGACAGGTCGCCGATGCTATCTAAGCCCAGGCCGCTCGCCTTGCGGCCTTCCTGCGGCTTCTTCGTGGCGTTCTTGGCCGTCGCGGTCATTGTGCAATCTCCATTTTCTCGAACACGTACTGAGCCAGCGCACGAACTTCCTTCGTTGCTACGCGCGCGGCAGTTTTCTTGATCTTCCAGACGGGCATTTGTTCTCCCAGCGCCTCGGCAATGCTGTCGCGCGAGCCAACGCTAAGGGGCAAAACAAGTTGCGGCCAGGCTTGTTGAATCTCGGCCAGGTTCGCAACGTGGCGCGGCTTCCGGCCGTCTACCTTGTTCGGCACCATGCCGATGAAGCGCAACTTCGGGTTCTGCTTGCGCAGGTTCGAGATGACCGCGACCATCTTTTTCATACCGTGCAGGCTGTACGCCTCCATTTCGAGCGGCGACAGCATGTAGTCGCTTGCCAGAACGGCGGCCGTCATGATGACGCCAAGGGAAGGCGGGGTGTCGATCAGTAATACGTCGAAAAATTCACCCAGCGTCGCGATGTTCGCGCGCAGCTTCGCGGCAGCTTCGCCCAGCTTCAAGCTGCCCTCGATGTTCGCCAGCGCCGGATCGGCCTCGATCAACACCAGCCCGTTATCCTGCCGGTCAGCGAAGTGGGCATGCACGCTGTCAGCGCCGCCGTTAAACAACTGGCTTGCCGTGTAGCCGGATTCATGACCGGCCAGCGTGTACGAGGCGTTTGCCTGCGTGTCCAAGTCAGCCACGGCAACTCTGTAGCCGCGTTCATGAAAGTCGAAAGCCAGGTGGCACGTTGCGAACGTCTTGCCTTGGCCGCCCTTCTGAATTGCCGTGACGAGTGTCTTCATTTGTGAGGTTCCGTTTTCTTCGCTGCCTCTGCCCATTTCTTGACGATGAACGCCTGATGCTCCGGTAGAACCGCCGTTACCCGTTCGTACCCCTCTGGCAAGTTCCGCGCTTCGTGCGCCGTCCATACTCGATGCACTGCCTGCGATATTGCGCCCCTCGACAGGTGCAACGTTGCAACGAACGACGCTTGCGGCACTCCCTCGACCAGCACCCCACGAGCTATGTCGATGGTCTGCTGCCCCACATCCAGGCCCTTGATGGCCTCCCGGAATTGGGCTTCGGATAGCCGTTTTTTCATGGATTCCACCCATAGATTCCTCTCCGCGCCTAAGTTGAAAACGGCGGTGCCAGCCGCCGACCACAATATAAGTTTAGCTAAACTTTCGCGGTGAGTCAAGTATTTTAGCGGCTAAAATCCCCTTTTCTGGAGTTCAAAAACCGCCTGTGAAAAAGCCCGGCGAACCGGGCTTGCTGAATTGACGTATCAAAGACTCTTCGGCTTGTAGAGCGTGACGAAGTAGGTAAGGGCGGTCAGTACGGCAAAGTGCAGCAGGAACGTCCAGCCGGCATAAGTGCCGGGCGTGTCCCATTTCCAGAGCATGCGCGCGAACTGAAAGACCACATCAAGCGCTGCGACCCAGCGCAGAAACGGCCACACCAGGACCGTCATAATCCAAAGCGTCTTGACAACGCCTGCGAGAAAGCCCTTGCCCTTAACCGAGGGCGGGGCCGTCTTGGCCGCTGGCCGGGCTTCTACAGTCGGTTCGACCAGTCCCGGAAACTTGATGATTTTCGTCATTGCTTGACCCTCTACGCGGTTACATGTCCAATGCTATTGCAAGTTTGACGTTCTCCGCGTCGCTTGTGGCTCGGTGTGCCAGCAACGGGCCAAACGCCCCGGATTACTCCGGGGCGTTCCCCCCCCTCATGGCGGGATACCCAGCCCACAAAGTAATGTTAGGGCTTTACGTCCTATGCGTCAACCATTTTTAGCTAAACAAATGACTTTAGCCGCTAAAGTCGCGACTCGTTTTCGCACCCTGGAAAGATTTCATCCCTGGCGTTCAATCCAGATTTTTTCGATGCCAGCGGCATCGCAAAGGATCGCCCAAGCGGCATAGGAAATTTCGGCCTCGTCGCTCGTCCAGCGCCGCACTTGGCGGCCATCAGTGACGCCAACCAGCCTTGCGGCCTTTGCTCCGCTAAGGCCTGCTCGCCGCAGAACTTCGCGCACTTCCTCGCCATTCGGACGCGGCCACGCCTCCGAATACGGCTGCAAACACGCAGCTCTTATTGTCGTTTCAGTCATGATGTGAATCCGTTTTAGAGTTATTCGATTTTACTGCCCCGTTCCCCCTCGGCAGGTTCCAGGTCGTCCACGTTGTAAAGACTCTGTACGCAACTCGGGTCGAAATCGACTACGCGCCGGCCGTTGCGATTTGCCCGGTATGTGATGGGCTTATCGTCATGCGCCCACACCATGCCGCGACCAGCGAACCGATCCACGATCACAACCTTGCCAACATCGCGTGAAAAACACGGATGATGCACGCGCGTAACGCGGTAACGCATACGCAGCTCAACCCGCCCATCCGATTCCCCGGCCTTCTTCCTAGCGTTATCAACAAGGGTTCTGGACGCCTTCCGGCGTTCCTCGGTGGCCTTGGCCGCCGCCTCCTGCGCGACGCGTTGCAGCTCGGCCAAGCGAGTGCACGCAGCATCGGCCCATTTGCGCGCCACAAAGGCACGATGCGCCGGCAATACCACGTCCACCAGGACATAGCCGGCCGGCACGGTCGCCGGCTCACGGCGCGGAGCGGGCACCAGCTCGGCCAGCCAGGCGGGCAGGCCGTCGCCGGCCAGCCGGTCCCGGTCGCCGGCCTCGATCATCAGCGGGCGTTTCTGCTCTGCCAGATATGCCCTGAAAATCGCGGTCGCGGCCTGGTCAATGGTCATGCCGCCTTGCGCTGTATCGTAGTGCGCGCGGTAGCCCGTTTCGGAGATAAACGGCCGGTCCAGGTCCACCGCATAAAATTCGAATTCGGCGTGCAGCATCCCGAACCCGAAATCAACCTCGACCATCGCGCGAATGCCGGCCACGACGATCAAAAATTCGCCGCACTGGCCCCACATCGGCACTGTGCCGGACACGGCCCGGCAATGGCGCTCGATGACGCTCCCCGCCGCGTACTCGTCGCCCATGCTGCCGAAAAATGTCCCGCCGTTGAGCTTCCAGACGGCCGCCTCGTAACGGTCGCCCGCCCGCTCGGCCTCCGCTCCGTCGCCGGCCAGCACGGCCGCGTGCAGCTCGCCCACGGTAGCCAGCGCAAAGGCCAGCAGCTCGGCGCTATCGGTCGGCAGCTCGCCGGCCAGCTCGGCCGCTTTCTCGTCCCGTTCGTCTGAATTATGTCGCTTCGCCATTTGACCTCCTGCGGCCCCGGCACGGTGGCCGGGGCCGTCCCTCATCAGTCAATAGCGCGATCGATAAACGCCGCCTCGGCGTGGCCGCCCGCATAGTCGCGCAGCGCGTGGTACAGGTCGCAGAAGCGCTCGTGCGCGCCGTTCTCGGTGGCCGCGAGCTGGCCCAAGGCGAACAGCGTGGCGATGACGCCAGCCGCGTCGGCCGAAACGAAGGCGTCAAAGCCGTTGCCCGCAACCGCTACGCGCAGTCGTACCGGCTGGTTCGGGGCCATGTAGTAGCCGCCGTTCGAGAGGGAGTGGAACAGCCAGAAACCGCCCTTGTAGTGGTGCGAGAGGCGGCCCATCCACTTGTAGACAAGAGCCTCGCCGTACATCATGAGGTCCGGGCCAAAGAACGCCGGCAGGAAGTCCAGACGTTGATCGTCGGGCACGAGCGCGGCCGTGATGGAAGCGGAAGTTGCGGTAGTGTTCATCGGATATTCTCGGGTAGCGAACCAGAGCGAAATGCCCGGCTCTCAAGACATATTATAGGTCTTTAAGCCCTATCCTACAAGGTAAGCCGCTGCGCGGCGACTAAAACCGTCGGTATGCAGAAGCGATCGCTCGCAGTGATGTAGGCGCGCAGAAAGCCGAAGATGCTAGAGTCGAATACATCGCGCGCATCGGGGAGGACCTC
>JAYFRX010000014.1:0-16779 GCA_040946945.1 Burkholderia sp.
TCAGCGCCTGCTGGCCGAACAGGGCATTACATGCAGCATGAGCCGGGCTGGCGAGGTCTGGGACAACTCGGCGATGGAAAGCTTCTTCAGTAGCCTGAAAACCGAGCGCATTGCGCGCAAGGTTTATTGTACGCGGGAAGAAGCTCGCTCAGACGTGTTCGACTACATCGAACGCTTCTACAATCCGACTCGCAGACATTCGACGTTGGGGTACGTCAGCCCCGTTAAATTTGAGCAAGCTAGAAAAGCTTAACTTGGTGTCCACATAACCGGCAGCAGCCCATTCTGGCGTGCTAGACTGTTCAGCTAAGTCTGTCTTTGCTTCCAATTCCAATCATGCGATGCAGCATGGGGAAGCAGGTCCGGGCTAGCCGGCACGCGCGATTGTTCGCATGTGCCGAATCGCAAGCCGGCGCACCCTGGGTGTCGCGTGCAATCTGGCGCGATACGGCAGCCGGCTTTAAGACCCAACCCTAGCGGAGAATCACTCTCATGGCAGTCACGATGCGCCAAATGCTGGAAGCTGGTGTCCACTTCGGTCACCAAACGCGTTTCTGGAACCCGAAGATGGCCCCGTTCATTTTCGGTCATCGCAACAAGATTCACATTATCAACCTCGATAAGACGCTGCCGATGTTCGCGGACGCACAGAAGTACGTGCGCCAACTGTCGTCAAATCGGGGCACGATCCTGTTCGTCGGTACCAAGCGTCAGTCGCGCGACACGATTGCTCAGGAAGCGCAGCGCGCCGGCATGCCGTTTGTCAACGCGCGCTGGCTCGGCGGCATGCTGACCAACTTCAAGACGCTGAAGGTGTCGATCAAGCGCCTGAAGGACATGGAAGCGGCAGTCGAGGCAGGCGAGCTCGAGAAGATGAGCAAGAAGGAAGCGCTGCTGTTCGAACGCGAGATCGCTAAGCTGCAGAAGTCGATCGGCGGCGTGAAGGACATGGGCGGCATTCCGGACGCGATCTTCCTGGTGGACGTCGGCTACCACAAGATTGCCATCACCGAAGCGAACAAGCTGGGCGTGCCGGTCATCGCCGTGGTCGATACAAACCACTCGCCGGAAGGCGTGGACTACGTGATCCCGGGTAACGACGACTCGAGCAAGGCTGTCGCGCTGTACGCCGAAGGCGTAGCCGACGCGATCCTCGAAGGCCGTGTCAACGCGGTCAACGAAGTGGTTCCGGTGCGCGGTGACGACGAGTACGTCGAAGAGAACGCGTAACCGGTCCCGAGCCGGCGTAAAAAGGGGGCTCTCAACAGGCCCCCTTTTTTAAGTTGCGTTGCCGGGACGAGCGACGGATGCCGCGGCCTCCGTCGCGAATCGTCGGAAACGAATCCCTGCCGTCCGGGCCAAAGGGCGGCGTCGTGAATACAGACTCAAGGAGCGAATGATGGCGGCAATTAACGCAAGCATGGTGGCAGAACTGCGCGCGAAGACCGACGCGCCGATGATGGAATGCAAGAAGGCGCTGACGGAAGCCGACGGCGACCTGGGCAAGGCCGAGGAACTGCTGCGCGTGAAGCTCGGCAACAAGGCCAGCAAGGCCGCATCGCGCGTGACGGCCGAAGGCGTGGTCTCGTCTTTCGTCGGCAATGGTGCTGGCGCCCTGGTCGAGCTGAACTGCGAAACCGACTTCGTCGCCAAGAACGACGATTTCCTGGCCTTCGCCAAGACCGTCGCGGAACTCGTCGCGGCCCAGAACCCGGCTGACGTGGCTGCCCTATCGGCTCTGCCGCTGGGCGGCAAGACCGTCGACGCGGTGCGCCTGGCCCTGGTCGGCAAGATCGGCGAAAACGTCTCGATCCGCCGCTTCGTGCGCCTCGAGACCGCCAACCCGATCGCCACCTATCTGCACGGCAGCCGCATCGGCGTGATCGTCGAGTACACCGGCGCGGACGAGCAGGTCGGCAAGGACGTCGCGATGCACGTCGCGGCCATGAAGCCGGTCTCGCTGTCGGCCGACGAAGTGCCGGCCGAGCTGATCGAGAAGGAACGCCGCGTGGCCGAGCAGAAAGCCGCCGAATCGGGCAAGCCGGCCGCGATCGCCGCCAAGATAGTCAACGGCAGTCTCCAGAAGTACCTGACGGAAGTCTCGCTGCTGCACCAGCCGTTCGTGAAAAATGACAAGCAGACGATCGAACAGATGCTCAAAGCAGCCAATGCTGCGGTGCAAAAGTTCGCGCTGTTCGTGGTCGGCGAAGGCATCGAGAAGCGCCAGGACGACTTCGCGGCCGAAGTGGCGGCGCAAGTCGCGGCAGCCAAGCAGCAGTAAGCCGTATCGCAGCATCGTTAAACTCGCGGCCGGCGCCCGCTCCGCCCCGCTTCGGCAGCGCCGCAGGTTGTGCCCCGTTTTGCGGGGCACAATTTGGCTGCGCTTGCCTGAATCAGTATTTCGCCCCTAAAGTTCGTGCTTGTCATCTTCTCGTCGCTTGGAGGCCCCCTATGTCCAATGCCTATAAACGCGTCCTCCTCAAACTTTCCGGCGAAGCGCTGATGGGCGACGATGCCTTCGGCATCAATCGCGTGACGATCGAGCGGATGGTGGCGGACGTTGCCGAGGTGGTGCGCCTCGGCACGCAGCTGGCCGTCGTGATCGGCGGCGGTAACATCTTTCGCGGCGTGGCGGGCGGCGCGGCCGGCATGGACCGCGCCACGGCCGACTACATGGGGATGCTGGCGACGATGGTGAACGCGCTGGCACTGCAGGATGCGATGCGTCACGCCGGTATCGAGGCGCGCGTGCAGTCGGCGCTGCGCATGGACCAGGTGGTCGAGCCGTACATCCGGCCCCGCGCGATCCGCCAGCTCGAGGAAGGCCGTGTGGTGATCTTCGCGGCCGGTACCGGCAACCCGTTCTTCACGACCGACACGGCCGCCGCGCTGCGCGGCTCGGAAGTGGGCGCGGAAGTGGTGCTGAAGGCCACCAAGGTGGACGGCGTCTATACCGCCGACCCGAAGAAAGATCCGTTGGCCACGCGCTATAACTCGATCAGCTTCGACGAGGCGATCGGCCGTAATCTGCAGGTGATGGATGCCACCGCCTTCGCGCTGTGCCGCGACCAGAAGCTGCCGATCCGGGTGTTCTCGATTAACAAGCCCGGTGCGCTCAAGCGTATCGTGCAGGGCGAGGACGAGGGTACGCTCGTCCACGTGTAAACTCACGCCGATACAGGCCTGGCATGACGCCGCCGGCGGGATGCCGGCCTGTGCCGTTTTGAAGGTTCGGAGGTTGAAATGAGTCACGCTGAAGTGAAGAAGGGCGTCGAGCAGAAGATGCAACGCTCGATCGAAGCGTTCAAGAATGATCTGGCAAAGATCCGTACCGGCCGCGCACACACGGGCCTGCTCGATCACGTGCAGGTCGACTACTACGGCTCGATGGTGCCGATCTCTCAGGTCGCCAACCTGACGCTGGTCGACGCGCGCACGATCGGTGTGCAGCCCTGGGAAAAGCCGATGGTGGCGAAGGTCGAGAAGGCCATTCGCGAATCGGACCTGGGTCTGAATCCGTCGACCTCGGGCGACATCATCCGCGTGCCGATGCCGGCGCTGACGGAAGAGCGCCGCCGCGAGCTGACCAAGGTGGTTAAGAGCGAAGCCGAGACGGCCAAGGTGGCCGTACGCAACCTGCGTCGCGACGCCAACGAGCAGCTCAAAAAGCTCGTCAAGGACAAGGAAATCTCGGAAGACGACGAGCGCCGCGCCAGCGACGAAGTCCAGAAGCTGACGGACAAGCACGTCGCCGAGATCGACAAGCTCGTGCAGACCAAAGAAGCCGAGATCATGACGGTCTGACGCGCCATGCGCGCGTCGCACTTTTCCCTCGGTTACTGTCTCAGCGGCCATGACTTATACCAGCTCTACCGTTCGCGTGCCCGACGTCGCCGCCGTGCCACGTCATATCGCGATCATCATGGACGGCAACGGCCGTTGGGCTACCGAGCGCCGCCTGCCGCGCGTCGCGGGGCATGCCCGCGGCGTCGACGCGGTGCGCCTGGTGGTGGAAGGGTGCGCGCGCGCCGGCGTCGAATACCTGACGCTGTTCGCCTTCAGCTCCGAGAACTGGCGGCGGCCGAACGACGAGGTGTCCTTCCTGATGCGCCTGTTCATCACCGCGCTCGAGCGCGAGGTCGGCAAGCTGCATGCGAACGGCATCCGCCTGCGCGTGGTCGGCGATCTGGACCGCTTCGAGCCGCGCATCCGCGCGCTGATACGCCGCGCGGAAACCAAGACGGCGCGCAATACGCGCCTGACGCTGACCATCGCCGCGAACTACGGCGGTCGCTGGGACATCCTGCAGGCCACCAAGAAGCTGATCGCCGAGGCCGTGCGCGAGGAGGGCCGCGAGGTCGACGAGGACGCCTTCGCGCAGCACCTGGCGATGGCCTACGCCCCCGAGCCGGACCTGTTCATCCGCACCGGGGGCGAGCAGCGCGTCAGCAACTTCCTGCTCTGGCAGCTCGCCTACACCGAATTCTATTTCACAGGCAAGTTCTGGCCCGATTTCGATGCCGCCGCGCTCGCCGATGCGCTGGCGTCGTACACCGATCGCGAACGCCGGTTCGGCCGGACGAGCGCGCAGCTCGAACCCCAGTCCCAGGACGTCGACTCCCTTTCATGCTGAAGACCCGTGTCATCACGGCGGTCGTGCTGCTGGCCATCCTGTTGCCGGTGACGCTGTTCGCGCCGCTCGCGGCATTCGGCGCGCTGATCGCCCTCGTGCTGGTATTCGCGGCCTGGGAATGGGCGCGCCTGCTCAAGCTCGGCGCGGCCGACTCGGTGATCTATGCGCTGGTGGTAGCCGCGCTCGGTGCTAGCATGCGCCTGGGCGTTGGTTTCGGCTCCTCGCGGCCGCTAGTCGAGGCGGCCGGCGTATTCTGGTTGCTGGCCGGCCCGTTCGCGCTGTGGCGCAAGCCCACGTTGGCCGCCGGTACCTGGAAACCCTTCCTGCTGGCGGCCGGCCTGCTGGTGTTCGCGGCCTGCTGGCATGCCGTGGTGGCCGCGCGCGCGGCCGGCATCCCCTTCGTGCTGTCGATGCTGCTGGTCGTCTGGCTGGCCGATATAGGCGCATACTTCGCGGGCAAGGCCTTCGGCAGGCATAAACTGGCCCCGTCGGTGAGCCCGGGCAAGACCTGGGAGGGCGTGGTTGGCGGCTGGCTGGTGGTAATGATCGTCGCGGGCCTGGCGATCGGCTTGCACGTGTTCGAACCGACCCTGTTTTCTGTGCTCGCGCAGCGCTTCGGCGCGCCGGGCGCGTTCGCGGCACTGAGCCTGCTGGTCGCCTACAGCGTGATCGGCGACCTGTTCGAGTCCCTGTTCAAGCGGCAGGCCGGCGTGAAGGATTCGAGCGGACTGCTGCCAGGCCACGGCGGCGTTCTCGACCGCGTCGACGCGCTGCTGCCCGTGCTGCCGCTCGCGGTGCTGCTGCTCGGTTAATCACTAGATCTTCATCATGCAAAAACGCCTGACTATCCTCGGCTCGACGGGCTCGATCGGAGACAGCACGCTCGACGTCGTCGCGCGTCACCCGGACCGTTTCTCGGTCTATGCGCTGAGCGCGCACCGCAACGGCGACAAGCTCGTCGAGCAGTGTCTGAAGTTCCGGCCCGAAGTGGCCGTGGTCGGCTCGGCGGAAACCGCCGCCGCGGTCGAGGCCAAGCTGCGCGTGGCCGGCAGCCGTACCCAGGTCGCCCATGGCCCGGATGCGCTGGTCGAGATCGCCCGGGCCGAAGGCTTCGATACCGTGGTCGCCGCGATCGTCGGTGCCGCTGGCCTGGCCTCGGGCCTGGCCGCCGCGCGCGCCGGCAAGCGCATTCTGCTGGCCAACAAGGAATCGCTGGTGATGTCGGGCTCGATCTTCATGGACGCGGTGCGCGACCATGGCGCGATCCTGCTGCCGGTCGACAGCGAGCACAACGCGATCTTCCAGTGCATGCCGCGCGACATCGCCGAGCACGGCGGCATCGCCAAGATCATCGTGACCGCCTCGGGCGGCCCGTTCCGAACCCGCGAGCCAGCCACCCTGGTCGACGTCACGCCGGACGAAGCCTGCAAGCACCCGAACTGGGCGATGGGCCGCAAGATCTCGGTCGATTCGGCCACCATGATGAACAAGGGCCTCGAAGTGATCGAGGCGCACTGGATCTTCGGCCTGCCGAGCGAGCGCATCGAGGTGCTTATCCACCCGCAGAGCGTGATCCATTCGCTGGTTTCGTACAAGGACGGCTCGGTGCTCGCGCAGCTCGGCAACCCCGACATGCGCACGCCGATCGCGCATGCGCTGGCCTTCCCGGAACGCCTCGACGCCGGCGTCGCGCAGCTCGACCTGGCCCAGATCGCCACGCTGAATTTCGAGAAACCCGACTTCCAGCGCTTTCCGTGTCTGGTCCTGGCGATCCAGGCGCTCGACGCGGGCGGGGTGGCCAGCACGGTGCTCAACGCCGCCAACGAGCTGGCCGTGGAGGCCTTTCTGGAACGCCGGATCGGCTTCATGGACATCGCGCGGACTGTCGACGCGGTGCTCAACTATCTGACGAATCGCGAGCCCGATGGTCTCGACGACGTGCTGGTGGCCGACGCCGAGGCGCGCTGCGAGGCCGACGCGGTGATTGCGAAACTGCCTGTTCCGCGCGCGGAGCGCGCAGCCTAAGTGAGAGGGGTGCATGAACGTGCTGATCGAGCTGGTAGCGTTTGCAGTGGCGATCGGCGCGCTGGTCGTCGTCCACGAATACGGTCATTACAGCATCGCGCGCCTGTGCGGCGTGAAGGTGCTGCGTTTCTCGATCGGCTTCGGCACGGTCCTGATGCGGCATACCAGCCGCCGCACCGGCGCCGAATGGACGCTGTCGGTGCTGCCGCTGGGCGGCTACGTGAAGATGCTCAACGAGCGCGATCCGGGCCTCGAGGGCATCGCGCCGGCCGACTTGCCCCAGGCCTTCAACCGCCAGTCGGTCTGGAAGCGCATCGCGATCGTCGCGGCCGGGCCGATCGCCAACTTCCTGCTCGCGATCCTGTTGTTCTCCACCGTGTTCGCCACCGGCGTGACCGAGCCGGCGGTGGTGGTCGCGGCGCCGGCCGCCGATACGGTGGCCGCGCGTGCCGGCTTCGACGGCGGCGAGACCATCGTCTCGATCCGCGACGCGCAGGGCGGCGCGGCCGAGCCGGTGCGCTCCTGGTCGGACCTGCGCTGGAAGCTGCTCGGCGCCATCATCGATCACCGCCAGGTGATTCTGGGCGGCCGCACCGGCGGGACGACCTACGATTTCCGCGTCGACTTGGGCGGCTTCGACCAGCGCTCGGCCGAAGACTACTACATGTCGAAGCTCGGCTTCGAGCCCGGCGGCGGGGCGCTGTCGATCTCGGCGGTCACGCCGGGCAGCGCGGCCGAGCAGGCCGGGCTGCAGCCTGGCGACCACATCGTCGCGCTCGACGGCAAGCCGGTCATCGGCTCAGGACGCTTTCTCGACACCATCAAGTCGCATGTGGGCCGTCCGCTCGCGCTGCGGATCTCGCGCGGTGACGTCGAGCGCACCCTGAGCATCATGCCGCACGCGGAGCGCGATATCACGCCAGTCGCGAACGGCGCGCAGGTGGGCAGGATCGGCGCGGCGCTGGCGATGCACACGCCTACCGTAGACGTGCGCTACGGCCTGCTCGAGAGCGCCGAACTGGGCATGAGCCGCACCTGGAGCATTTCGGTGTATTCGCTGAAGATGTTCGGGCGGATGCTGACTGGGGAGGCTTCGCTGAAGAATCTGTCGGGTCCGGTGACCGTCGCGGAATACGCGGGCAAGAGCGTGCGGCTCGGATTGTCAGCCTTCCTGTCGTTTCTGGCGCTGGTCAGCATCAGTCTCGGCGTGCTTAACTTGCTGCCGATCCCGGTTTTGGACGGAGGGCATCTGTTATATTGCCTGGTTGAAGCCGCGACCGGGAAGGCCGTTTCGGAACGCTGGCAACTGATTCTGCAAAGAGCGGGGTTGATCTGCATCGTCGCGCTGTCAGCGATCGCGTTGTTCAACGATCTGTCTCGTTTAATCCACTCTTGAAGCGTCGGGCGAGGGCTGCGAGTGCCGTCCCCGGATCTGACGCAAGCTTAAATACTGGGGATGCACGTTGTTCAAACCTCATCGCTTCGTACCCAAGACTGTAGCCGCCGCGGTGCTCGCCGTGCACGGACTCGCAGCCCACGCGACGTCGCCGTTTATCGTGCAGGATATCAAGATCGAGGGCTTGCAGCGTGTCGAAGCCGGTTCCGTGTTCGCCTACCTGCCGATCAAGCAGGGTGACACCTTCACGGACGACAAGGCATCCGAAGCAATCCGCGCGCTCTACGCGACGGGTTTCTTCAATGACGTGAAGATCGCCACCGAAGGCAGCGTCGTGATCGTGCAGGTGCAGGAGCGCCCCGCGGTCTCGTCGATCGACTTCACCGGCATCAAGGAATTCGACAAGGACAACCTGACCAAGGCGCTGCGCGCGGTCGGCCTGTCGCAAGGCCGCTACTACGACAAGTCGCTGGTCGACAAGGCCGAGCAGGAACTGAAGCGCCAGTACCTGACGCGCGGCTACTACGCCGCCGAGGTTACCACTACCATCACGCCGGTCGACACCAACCGCGTCTCGATCCTGTTCTCGGTGGCTGAAGGCCCGAGCGCCAAGATCCGCCAGATCAACTTCATCGGCAACAAGACTTTCAGCACCAGCATGCTGCGCAACGAGATGCAGCTGTCGACGCCGAACTGGTTCTCCTGGTACACCAAGAACGACCTGTACTCGAAGGAAAAGCTGACGGGCGACCTGGAAAACGTTCGCTCGCACTACCTGAATCGCGGCTACCTCGAATTCAACATCGATTCGACCCAGGTCTCGATCTCGCCCGACAAGAAGGACATGTACCTGACGCTCACGCTGCACGAGGGCGAACCGTACACGATCTCGAGCATCCAGCTGTCGGGCAACCTACTGGATCGCCAGGCCGAGCTGCAGAAGCTGGTCAAGATCAAGGCCGGCGAGCGTTTCTCGGCCGAGAAGCTGCAGGCTACCACCAAGGCGATTGTCGACAAGCTCGGTGAATACGGCTACGCGTTCGCGACCGTCAACGCCCAGCCGAACATCGACCAGGCCTCGCACAAGGTGGCCCTGACGCTGGTGGTCGATCCGAGCCGCCGCGTCTATGTGCGCCGCATCAACGTGGTCGGCAACACGCGCACGCGCGACGAGGTGGTGCGCCGCGAAATGCGCCAGCTCGAAAGCTCGTGGTTCGATTCGGGCCGCCTCGCGCTGTCCAAGGACCGCGTCAACCGCCTCGGCTACTTCACTGACGTGGACATCACCACGGTGCCGGTCGAAGGCACCAGCGACCAGGTCGACGTGAACGTGAAGGTCACCGAGAAGCCGACCGGCGCGATCACGCTGGGCGCGGGCTTCTCCTCGACCGACAAGGTTGTGCTGTCGGCCGGTATCTCGCAGGACAACGTGTTCGGCTCCGGTACTAGCCTGTCGGTCAACGTCAACACGGCGCGCAGCTACCGCACGCTGACGGTCACGCAGGTCGACCCGTACTTCACGGTGGACGGCATCAAGCGCATCACCGACGTGTTCTACCGCACCTACCAGCCGCTGTACTACTCGACCAACTCGAGCTTCCGGATCATCACGGCTGGTAGCGACATGAAGTTCGGCATTCCGTTCTCGGAAGTCGATACGGTGTTCTTCGGCGTGAGCTTCGAGCAGAACCGCCTCGATGTCGATTCGGATACACCGCAGAGCTACCAGGATTACGTGCAGCAGTTCGGCCGCGTGTCGAACTCGGTGCCGCTGACGATCGGCTGGTCGCGCGACGCGCGGGATAGCGCGCTGATCCCGAGCCGGGGCTACTTAACTCAGGCCAACGCCGAATACGGCGCGCCGGTGGACAAGATCCAGTACTACAAGATAGACGTGCAGACGCAGTACTACTACTCGTTCGCGCGCGGCTTCATCCTGGGCCTGAACTTCCAGGGCGGCTACGGCAACGGTATCGGCAACGCCTACCCGATTTTCAAGAACTACTACGCGGGCGGTATCGGCTCGGTGCGTGGCTATGAACCGAGCTCGCTCGGCCCGCGCGACTCGAAGACCATCGACCCGATCGGCGGTTCGAAGATGGTGGTCGGCAACATCGAACTGACCTTCCCGCTGCCGGGCACCGGCTACGACCGTACGCTGCGCGTGTTCACGTTCTTCGACGGCGGTAACGTCTGGGGCAATGCGCCGGGTGGCACCAGTACCGGCGCGAACGGCCTGCGCTACGGCTACGGCGTGGGTTTGGCCTGGATCTCGCCGATCGGCCCGCTCAAGCTGAGCTTCGGCTTCCCGCTGCAGAAGCACGAAGGCGACCAGTACCAGAAATTCCAATTCCAGATCGGGACCGCATTCTGATCGGAACCGCAACACCAAACGCATCGAGAGGGTAATTTTGCTAACCGGTAAGTTTTCGAAACGAGTGATGTGCGCGCTGGCGATGGCCGCCGCGCTCGGCGCGACGGCCGCCCAGGCGCAGGACGTCGCTCGGATCGCGGCGGTCAATTCCGATCGGATCCTCCGCGAGTCCGCGCCGGCGAAGGCCGCGCAGATCAAACTCGAAGCCGAGTTTGCGAAGCGCGACAAGGACCTGCAGGACATGGCCGCGCGCCTCAAGTCGATGTCGGATTCGCTCGACAAGAACGGCCAGTCGCTGTCGGCCACCGATCGCGCGCAGAAGCAGCGTGACCTGGCCCAGCTCGACGCCGACTTCCAGCGCAAGCAGCGCGAGTTCCACGAGGACCTCAACCAGCGCCGCAACGAGGAACTCGCTGCGGTGCTGGACAAGGCCAACAAGGTGATCAAGCAGATCGCCGAGCAGCAGAACTACGACCTGATCGTTCAGGAAGCGGTGTATGTCAGCCCGCGTATCGATATCACCGACAAGGTGCTGAAGGCGCTGGTCTTGCCCACCGGTTCGCTGAACTGAAGGAGCCCGCGTGGCATTGACGCTAGACGAACTCACCAAACGATTCGGCGGGGATATCGCCGGGGATCCGCAGTGCCAGGTCGGCGGCCTCGCGCCGCTGGACCAGGCCGGCCCGAACCAGCTCGCCTTCCTCGCCAATCCCAAGTATCTGTTCCAGGTCGAGACCACCCGCGCCGGTGCCGTGCTGATCGCGCCGCGTGATCTAGAGAAGCTCGGCGCGGCCGCCGAGGGCCGCAACTTCATCCGCACCCCGAATCCCTACGCCTATTTCGCGCGCGTCGCGCAGATGTTCATCGACCTGGCCGCCCCCAAGCGGCCTTCGGGCGTGCATCCGAGCGCCAACGTCGATCCCTCGGCCCAGGTCGAGGCGAGCGCCGTGATCGGCCCGAACGTGACGGTCGAGGCCGGTGCCGTGATCGGCAAGGGCGTGCGTCTGGACGCCAACGTGTTCGTGGGTGCCGGCACCAGGATCGGCGAAGGCTCCCGCCTGTACCCGACCGTGGTCGTCTATCACGGCTGCGATATCGGCGTACGGGCGATCGTGCATTCGGGCGCGGTGATCGGATCGGACGGCTTCGGCTTCGCACCCGACTTCGTCGGCGAGGGCGAGGCGCGCACTGGTACCTGGGTCAAAGTCCCGCAGGTCGGTGGCGTGAAGATCGGCCCCGATGTCGAGATCGGCGCAAACACCACGATCGATCGCGGCGCGATGGCCGATACGGTCATCGAGGAATGTGTGAGGATCGACAACTTGGTGCAGATCGCCCACAACTGTCGGATCGGTGCCTATACCGTGATCGCCGGTTGCGCCGGCATCGCGGGCAGCACCAACGTCGGCCGTCATTGCATGATCGGCGGCGCGGTCGGCATCGCCGGCCACGTTACGCTCGGCGACTATGTGATCGTCACGGGGCAGTCGGGCGTGTCGAAGTCGCTGCCGAAGGCCGGCATGTACACGAGCGCGTTTCCGGCCGTCGAACACGGGGACTGGAACCGCAGCGCGGCGCTCGTGCGCAATCTCGACAAGCTGCGCGACCGCATCCGTTCGCTCGAAGCCGCGCTGGCCGCGCACAACGACGGACCCGCGCAAGATTGAAGGTCGAACCGGGCGCGACGGGCTGCTGAGGCTAGTCGGCCAGCGCGCTCTCAGAGAGGGCCGCGCCGCTTGGGGCGGCCCCTATCAACATTTGCAGTCACCACCGCGCAGTGATTGCGTGAGACGAATCATCATGAGCATCGAACAAATTAATTTCGACATCCACAAGATTCTCACGCTGCTGCCGCATCGTTATCCGATTCTGCTCGTCGACCGCGTGCTCGAACTCACCCCGCACGAAAGCATCAAAGCCCTGAAGAACGTGACCATAAACGAGCCGTTTTTCCAGGGGCACTTCCCGCAGCGTCCGGTGATGCCGGGTGTGCTGATCATCGAGGCGCTGGCGCAGGCCGCTGCGCTGCTGACCTTCAGCGAGGAACAGCCGAACGATCCGGGCAAGTCTCTGTACTACTTCGTCGGCATCGACGGCGCGCGCTTCAAGCGCGTGGTCGAGCCGGGCGACCAGCTGATCCTGAACGTGAAGTTCGAGCGGCATATCCGCGGCATCTGGAAGTTCAAGGCGACCGCCGAAGTGTACGGCAAGGTGGCTGCCGAAGCCGAATTGATGTGCACGGTGAAGTCGGCCGACGCCGCGCCTTGAGGGCCGCGCGCCCTCACCACCGAGGCAGGACTGACTAAGAGAGGCAACCGCGCATGAGCAGGATTCATTCCACGGCCGTGATCGAGCCGGGCGTGGAGATGGACGAGAGCGTCGAGATCGGCCCGTACGTGATCGTCGGCCCGCAGGTCACGATCGGTGCGCACACCACCATCGGTTCACACAGCGTGATCGAGGGACACACCACGATCGGCGAGGACAACCGCATCGGCCATTACGCGTCGGTCGGCGGCCGTCCGCAGGACATGAAGTACAAGGACGAGCCCACCCGGCTGGTGATCGGCGATCGCAACACGATCCGCGAATTCACCACGATCCACACCGGCACCGTGCAGGACGCCGGCGTGACGACGCTCGGCGATGACAACTGGATCATGGCCTATGTCCACATCGGCCACGATTGCCGGGTCGGCAACCACGTGATCCTTTCGAGCAACGCGCAGATGGCGGGGCACGTCGAGATCGGCGATTGGGCCATCGTCGGCGGCATGTCGGGCGTGCACCAGTTCGTGCGGATCGGCGCGCACTCGATGCTGGGCGGCGCTTCGGCGCTGATCCAGGACGTGCCGCCGTTCGTGATTTCGGCCGGCAACAAGGCCGTGCCGCATGGCATCAACGTCGAGGGTCTGCGGCGCCGCGGCTTCTCGGCCGAGGCGATCAGCGTGCTGCGCAGCGCCTATCGCGTGATTTACAAGAGCGGCAAGACGCTCGACGAGGCCAAGGCCGAACTGCGCGAGATGGTCGAGGCGGGCGGCGAGGGCGGTGACGGCGTGGCCGAGCTCAAGCAGTTCCTCGGCTTCATCGACGCCTCGCAACGCGGCATCATCCGCTGACACGATGGCGCTGACCCCGACTCCGCTTCGGCTCGCGCTGGTTGCCGGTGAGCCGTCGGGCGATCTGCTCGGCGCCTCGCTGCTGGGCGGGCTGCATGCGCGCTTGCCCGGTTCGGCGCACTACTACGGCATCGGCGGGCCGCGCATGATCGCCGCTAGCTTCGACTCGCACTGGCCGATGGATCAGCTGACTGTGCGCGGTTATGTCGAGGCGCTCACGGAAATCCCCGGCATCCTGCGCATCCGCGGCGATCTGAAGCGGCAATTGCTGGCCGAGCCGCCCGACGTGTTCGTCGGCCTCGACGCGCCCGACTTTAATTTCGGCGTCGAGCACTCGCTGCGCGAGGCCGGCATCCCGACCGTGCATTTCGTCTGCCCGTCGATCTGGGCCTGGCGCGGCGGCCGGATCAAGAAGATCGTCAAGTCGGTCGACCACATGCTGTGCCTGTTCCCGTTCGAATCGGCCCTGCTCGAGAAATCGGGTCTGGCGTCGACCTACGTGGGGCATCCGCTGGCCGACGACATCCCGCTCGAACCACCCGACACGCGCGGTGCGCGCATCGCCCTCGGCCTGCCCGAGAGTGGCTCCGTGATCGCGGTGCTGCCGGGCAGCCGGCGCTCCGAGATCGGGCTTATCGGGCCGACCTTCTTCGCGGCGATGGCGCTGATGCACAAGCGCGAGCCCGGCGTGCGTTTCGTGATGCCGGCCGCCACGCCGGCGTTGCGCGAGCTGCTGCAGCCGCTGGTGCATGCCCATCCGCAGTTGACGCTGACCGAGGGCCGCTCGCAGGTCGCCATGACCGCCGCCGACGCGATCCTGGTCAAGAGCGGCACCGTCACGCTGGAAGCTGCGCTGCTGAAGAAGCCGATGGTGATCTCGTACAAGGTGCCCTGGCTGACGGGGCAGGTGATGCGCCGCCAGGGTTATCTGCCTTATGTCGGCCTGCCGAACATCCTGGCCGGGCGCTTCGTGGTGCCCGAGCTGCTGCAGCATTTCGCGACGCCCGAGGCGCTGGCCGACGCGACCCTCACGCAGCTGCGCGACGAAGCGAACCGCCGCACGCTGACCGAGATCTTCACCGAGATGCACCTGTCGCTGCGGCAGAACACGGCGGCGCGCGCGGCCGAGGCCATCGAGCGTGTGGTGGCGAGCCGGAAGCCGGGCACATGAAGGCTGCTTGCACTGCGCGCGGCGCGGCGGCAGCCGTGATCGCGATCGGCCAGTCCTTCGACTTCGATGCGCCGGACGAGATCGTCTGCGGCGTCGACGAGGCCGGTCGCGGGCCGCTGGCCGGGCCGGTAGTGGCTGCCGCCGTGATCCTCGATCCGGTGCGGCCGATCCTCGGTCTCGACGATTCCAAGGCGCTCAGCGCGAAGAAGCGCGAGCGGCTCTATGACGAGATCGTCGCGCATTCGCGCGCCTGGTGCGTGGCTTCGGTGAGCGTCGAGGAAATCGACACGCTCAACATCCTGCACGCGACCATGCTGGCGATGCGACGCGCCGTGGAGGGCCTGTCGGTTCTGCCGACGCTGGCCAAGATCGACGGCAATCGCTGCCCGACGCTCGCCATCCGCAGCGAGGCGATCATCGGCGGCGACGCGCTGGTACCGAGCATCTCGGCCGCCTCGATCCTTGCCAAGGTCACGCGCGACCGCCTGCTGGTGGACCTGCACGCGAACTTCCCGCTTTACGGCTTCGACGTCCATGCCGGCTACGGCACGCCGAAGCACCTGGCCGCACTGCGCGAGCACGGCCCCTGCGAGCATCACCGGCGCTCGTTCGCGCCGGTGCGCGAAGCGCTTCGAATCGAACGATGAAACTGATTACCTCGCGCGACAACCCGCTCTACAAACGCCTCAAGGCGCTGGCAGGCTCGACGCAGCAGCAACGCCGCGGTGCCCAGGCGCTGCTCGAAGGTCTCCATCTCGCCTCGGCCTATCTCGATGCGCGAGGCCAGCCCGAACTCTGCGTGGTCACCGACGGCGGACTCTCACACGAGGAGACGCAGGCGCTGGTGGCGCGCGTTGAGCCGCAGCGCGTGGTCTCGCTGCCCTATGCGCTGTTCGGCCAGCTGTTGAGCGTAGTCAACGGCATCGGCATGCTGCTGCTGGTCGAGCGGCCGGCCGCCGCGCTGCCCGAGCGCGTCGCGCGGCCGGCCGTGGTGCTCGACGGCGTGCAGGATGCCGGCAATGTTGGCTCGATCCTGCGCAGCGCGGCCGCGGCCGGCGTGAGCCAGGTGTTCTGCATGCGCGGCACCGCCTACGCCTGGTCCTCGAAGGTGCTGCGCTCGGGCATGGGCGCGCATTTCCTGCTCGAGATCCATGAAGACGTCGAGGCCGAGTCGCTGATTCCGCGCCTGGCCGTGCCGGTCGTGCTGACCGATTCGCACGGCGTGCAGGCAATCGACGACTGCGATCTGGCGGGGCCGGTGGCCTGGGTATTCGGCAACGAAGGGGCGGGCGTGTCGGCCGCCTGGCGCGACGCAGCGGGTTTGTTGCGCGTGACGATCCCGCAACCGGGCGGTATGGAATCGCTGAACGTGGCCGCCGCCGCCGCGGTCTGCCTGTTCGAGCAGTGTCGGCAGCAGCGCAAGCGTTGAAGCGCTGAGCGGGAACGCAAGGGAATCATCGGGCGGCGACGCGATGTGAATCGCGTCGCCGCTTTTTTTTTGTGCGCCCGGTAGGGCGCACTCACTCGGAGGTGAAAGTCCTCTACACACCCGGCAAGGGGAAGTGTTAGCCAGAGGCAAGGGTTTCGTGGGTGACTACGAGTCTGAAGGAAGCCCGAGGCAAAGCGCTGGCTTGACGAACAGGACGCGGATACGAGGCGACGCGTTGGGATGAGGCAGCGAAAAAGGCCGAAGTCCAATACTTGCACAGAACGACGCGGCGTATATCCGACAGGCATAAGCGTGAAGGTGGGTGCGCAATACCCGAGGAGATCTGCACGGCTGCCGAGTGCTACTGACGTCGAGAGGCGTCGGGATGGTCGTGCAGAAGTCAGCAGAGGGCATAGTAGGTCGCAAGGCTGAAGGCCCGAACATGAAGGACCGCGATTAGGACGGTAGAAACTCGATGCGAGCCGAAGAAGCACAAGCCCGTGAAAATGGGGCCATGACGCAGGAGCCGGGGCGGAACCTCGGGTGGCGGGCGTGGTGCGGAGGCTGGCACGGCGGCTACCGGGCAAACGAAAGCGGAGGGGCCCTCGCTGATGGAGGCGGTGGTTGAGCGC
>JAYFRX010000015.1:0-16681 GCA_040946945.1 Burkholderia sp.
GCTATCGCGATGTCGACATGGCGATGCGATGGGCGGCCACTGGCTTCCTGGAAGCTGAGAAGCGATTCCGTAAGCTCGGCGGTGCCGACGAGCTCTGGATGCTCGCCGTTGCCTTGCATCGTCCGACAGATAAACGCGTTGACCATGACTTGAAATCCGCCTAACCTACGAAACCCTGCCGCCCCAACCTTCAACCACGAATGGGACACCGCCGGATCTTGTCGCTGCGGTTGATCATTGCGACGCGGCTTGCGTGGGCATCCACACGTCACCAAGGTGGGCGACCGCTTTGCCGCACTGGAGCCAATCAGCCAAGGGGGCACGAGCAGTTCGGATCGGGCGAAGCTGACGCCGGTCGTGGACTGTCTCTGCGAATGGATCACGGCTCGCAGTATAGGTCGGACGATTTCCGCGCCCAGCTCAAGTTCTGGGGGATTACGCCGAGCTACGCCTTCGTCGCTGAGCCGCAGACCAACGGCGTCGCCGAGCGTTTCAATCGGACCATGAAGGAGCACTCCATCCACGGACGGCTGTTCAACAACGTTGAAGAAGTTCGTGCTGCCGCCGTCGCGTTCAAGGATCGATACAATCGCGAATGGCGTCTCGAAAAACTGGGCTTCAAGACACCCCCTCGAAACCCGTCAGGCGCCGCTCTTGACACTTGCCGCCTGATCGCAAAATCTTGTCTAAACAACCGAATCCGGTACACTGCGAAGACCAAAATTTTCGTACAATGTGACAGGGTCGGAAAACTCAACCAGTGAGGTAAACATGATGGCAGCAGTAACCGATAAAGCGGCGCGCAAAAAGCAGGCGCTGGAAGATGAAATTGCGAAAGCGGCGGCGAAGCTGAAGAAATTGCAGGATGAGCAGCGCGAACAGCAACGTCGCGCGCGGGAGCGGGATCAGAAAGCGCTCCTGGAGCTGCTTCGGGCGGAAGGTCTGGACGGGATTCCGGTCGAGCGGTGGAAGGAAGGCTTGAGGGCAATCAAGGCTGCCTTGGGTGTCGAGGGCGGTGTCCCAAAAATAGTTGAAGGTTGAAGGCGGCGGTTCCCGCAGAAATCCGAGAGAATCGGGTTTCCAAGATCAAGCTCCAGAACAGGAGAACCGCCGAGATGAAGCCTACCAAGAAACTCGGGCGTCGTACCAAGTTGCCGCTGATGGTCGTCGGCAAAAAGGAGCACGAGGCCCGTTCGCCAGCTTTGCCGAGCACGAACAGTTGTGGCTTCCGATGCGCGATCTGACCCAGACGCGCCCATGCCTCTGCATGCTACTGTAACTTGACGAGCACTGTACCCAGATAGCGGCCCTTGACGGTGTCGCACAAGGCAATCGACGCCTGTTCGAGGCCGTCGATCACCGTATGCGGGAACGCGATCTCGCCGGCTTGCAGCCACTGCGCGAATCGCTTGAACCATTCGTCTTGTGCCTCCGGATTATCGTCGGCGCTGTAACCGCGTATCGTGATCCGACGCAGCAGCAATTGCACCGCATCGATTTCGACAGGGGCGGTTCGGCCCGTCCCCGTCGCGGCGAGCTGGCCAGATAGTGTACCGAGGATCAGGAAGCGTGCGCCTTCGCGCGCCACAGTTACAGCTGCCTGTAACTGCTCGCCGCCCACCGAGTCGATGAAGACATCGATGCCGTCCTCGGCCGCATCCGACAACTGGCTCGCGAATGGCGTGCTGCCGCCGCGAATGACCGCGGCGTCATACCCGAGTTCGGACACCAATCGGCGCGCTTTCTCGCGCGACCCAGTGCTGCCGATGACGCGCCGCGCCCCCAACCGCCGGGCGATCTGTCCTGCCATCGAACCGATCGCGCCGGCTGCACTCGACACGAACACCGTATCGCCGGGGCGAATCTGCACGCCGCGCGTGACTGCTGCATAGGCCGTCCAGCCGTGTCCGAGATAGCCGATGTACCCAGCCGGCTCCGGTAGCCGCTGGCCCACGCGATGACACGCTTTAACCGGCACGGCCGCGTAGTTGCGCCACCCATAGAAATGCGTGACCATGTCACCTGGCGACAACCCGCTGCCGACTGGAGCCGCCACTACTTCTCCCAGTGCTTCGCCGCGCAGCGCTTCGCCGGCTGACAAACTCGGAAACGGTACGCCCGGCACGTCCTCCGCGCCTTCGCTGATCATTGCGCGTAACGAGGCGGAGATCAGAAAATGTCGATTGCGCACCAACACTTCCTGCGGGCTTAACTCCGATCTTGACACGGTGACAATTTCGAAGTCGTCCGGTGCTGGAAGGCCCTTTAGTTTTGCCTTTAATCTCACCTCACGGTCCATCGGAATGGACGTTGTCATGATTTGCTCCTCTTGTACCGGATCCGGTTGTTTAGACACGATTTTGCGATCAGGCGGCAAGTGTCAAGAGCGGCGCCTGACGGGTTTCGAGGGGGTGTCTTGAAGCCCAGTTTTTCGAGACGCCATTCGCGATTGTATCGATCCTTGAACGCGACGGCGGCAGCACGAACTTCTTCAACGTTGTTGAACAGCCGTCCGTGGATGGCTTGCTCCTTCATGGTCCGATTGAAACGCTCGGCGACGCCGTTGGTCTGCGGCTCAACGACGAAGGCGTAGCTCGGCGTAATCCCCCAAAACTTGAGCTGGGCGCGCAAATCGTCCGACCTGTACTGCGAGCCGTGATCCATTCGCAGGGACAGTCCTCGGCCGGCATCAGCTTCGACCGATCCGAACTGCTCGCGCACCCCTTGGCTGATTGGCTCCAGTGCGGCAAAGCGGTCGCCCACTTTGGTGACGTGGATGCCAACACACGCCGCGGCGCAATGATCAACCGTAGCGAAGATCCAGACCAGGCCCTCATCGATGGTTTTAACCTTGGCGCCATCGGCGCCCCACCTCTCGTTAGGCCGATCAGTCGTCATTCGACCATCGTGAGCCTTGGGCGGTTTCTGCGGTTGCCGATGGGGCGAAAGCAGGCCGTGTTCGCGCATCAGCGGCGAAACACGGGCTCGGGACACGTGGATGTCGTCCTGAATGCGCAAGCGTGCCAAGACCTTGGGCACCCCTTCGCCGACGAACGGCGTGCGAGTTAGATCGGCGCGAACAGCTGCGAGCCGCTTGTGATCGGGCGCCTTGGGCTTTGGGCCACGTCGGACAGGGGCAAGTGGGGTGACCTTGTTGAACGCCCTGGCGCGCTCGGCATAGATCGCGGAGCGCGGAAAGTCGAGCGCCTGGCATACCCGTTGCAATCCGAAGGGTTTGCCTGTCGCGGAGATCGTGTGGCTCATGTCGACGAGTTCCGGACGATCAAAGGGCGGCGCTCCTGCCGCTCGCGCTCCATGCGCAGCCTTTCGACCTCCATGGTCAGTTCGCCGACGCGATGCACGGCTTTCTTGAGCTTGACTTCCAACGGATCTGTCTGGCGCGACTTCAGACCGGCTGCGATGCCTGCCATGGCGAGTTCTCGCCATTATTCGAGCTCGGCGATCGTGACGCCAACTTTGCGAGACACCGCGTCAATCGATTCGCCACGTAGCAAGCGCAGGACGACAGCGCGTTTGCGCCCGACGGACCAGCGCTTGAATTCGCGGCGGCGCTGGCGGCGGCGGAGGGCGCGCGTAGCGCGGCCGTAGACGCCGCCAGCGCAATTCTTCCTGCACGTCTCCTTCTTCAACATCTCAGACTCCAGTTTGGATGCGTTGTACCCAAAACCTGTGTCTAAAAAACCGGAGCCGACGCATGATTTGCTCATTTTGAGCGGTTGGTTCGACAGGCGGAAAACCACGGCAGATATTACTGGCCACTGCCGCAAAAGGCGGCGCGTCACCGCACGTCCGGCGAAAAAAAAGCTGGAAAGTGAACGCAACTTTCCTTGAAGCTTGTGCGCGTCAACGCTCGCGCGTCGACGAGGCAAACCAGCCTGCCGGAATGCGCGCGACACTGCGGCCATACGAAATTGCCGGGTCGTCCGATGCATGGACGCTTGCCGTCCATCCATATCGGCCGAGCCATTCACCGATGTCGTCGCGAGACGACAGCCAGCGCGCACCCTGAGATTCGACGCGGGCGCGTGCATCCGTGCCTTCGGTGCCCATCATTAGCGTAGCGAGATGTTCGAGCATCAACGCGCTTCCCTTTGCGGAAAGTTCGGAAACCCGACGGACGATGGCATCGCAATCCGGTGCGCTGAGATACATCAGCAACCCTTCGATGAGCCAGATCGTGGGCTCGGCGGGATCGAAGCCGGACGCGAGCAGTGTACGTGCCCAGTCCGATGTCAGATCGGCGACGAGCGGTTGCCAGTCGCATTGCAGCGGCAGCCCAGACTGCTTCACCAACTCGCGCTTGGACGCAATGATGTCCTCAAGATCGAGTTCGAACCACCGCGTGCCGGTGGGACACAGCAGACGCGCCACACGGCCATCGATGCCGGCCGCCAGCGTGACGACCTGCCGCAATCCGCGCTTCAGGCCAGCGAGAATCGCGTCGTCGAAATAGCGTGTGCGGACGACGAAGTATTGTGGAAAATTTGCGCGCCGCGCGACTTCGCTGACATGTTCATGAGTTGCAGTGCCGGCAAGACTATCAATCAGCGCGGCGGCCAGCGGATCGCGAAACAAGGCATCCGGTCTCTGACTTTCGGCATGACGCTGCCAAGCAATGAACAATGCGGTCTGGCCGACACCAGCGTGAATATCAATAGTAGTCATGAAAAATCATCAAGGTTGGAGGTGCGTGATTTTCCACTTAGTACCATCGCGGTCGTATTTCAGGCGACGGTGAAGTCGGTCGTAACTGGCGGCCCAGAATTCCATTTCGTGCGCTTCCAGTCTATAACCGACAAACTGCGGCGGCCGAGGCAGCGCAACGCCGAGTGAGAGGAGATACTGGGCTCGCAATAGCAGCGCTTCCCGGTCGTCGAGTACGTCGCTCTGATGCGACGCACTCGACATCGCATGCATCGGAATCGGTCGCCCAAACCACAACGCGTCGTTCTCTTTTTCGTCGAGCGGAATCGCAGGGCCTGAGATCATGATCTGCTGTCCGGTTTCGCGCCAATAGAGCACGCCGGAAGCCCAGCTCGTCTCGCAGAGTTCGCGGCCCTTGCGGCTCGTCGAATGTGTGCAAAAAATCAGGCCAAGGTCGTCTATCGACGAGAAGGCGATGATCCGTGTGGACGAGCGCCCGTCGGCCCTGGCTGTCGAGAGTGCGAGCGCCTTCGGTTCGCGTACGCGGGCAGCATCGGCGGCGGCGAGCCAGCGGCGCAGCAAGGTGATCGGTTCCAGCGGTGGATCATCATACTCGGGGAACACGATGTCTACGCGTCCCGTGAGACTTTCGAAGCGACTGGTATTCATGGCGGAGTTTTCCAGAAGGCGACAACATGGTGGCTACTAGACGCCGAGACGGCCGCGCCCGACCACCACACCGTGACCACCGACCTTGACCGACTCGATTTTGTGGGCGGAGCCGTCCACTAAGGCATACATATGCGAAGGTCGATTGATCTCGACGCCCTGAAGAATGTGCAATGGCTGGCCCCATGAAATCAGTCCGTGACGCGCGAGATGAATGGCGATCGGGCCGGCGGCGGAGCCAGTCGCTGCATCCTCGGTGACGCCGTAGGCGGGTGAAAACATGCGACAGCGCCAGTGATCACCTGCTGGCGCGAGACAGATGGCCGACATGTCCTCGAATTCGGCCAATGCGCGATGGTTCGGGAGCACGTCGGAAAGCGCAGATGCATCGTGGCATGTAACGAACACGTGGCGAGGGCCATTGCGATAGGCCTCGATGGGTAGCACGGACGCGTCGAGCCCCAGCGCATTCAGCAGTCGGTCTGTGTGCTCGTAGCACGTCCAAGTCGGAATCGGCTGTTGCATGCTGACGTGAGCCACGCCGGGCGCATCGGATTCTACGTCGAATGACACGAGGCCCATCCCTGTTTCGAACACGAAGTGATCCTGCGCCTTGACGTGTCTGAGTGCTACGGCCGTACCGAGCAGCGGATGGCCCGCGAACGGCAATTCGTTCACCGGCGTGAAGATACGCACGTGCACGTCACCGCCCTGCTGCGGCGGCATCACGAATACGACTTCCGACAGATTCATTTCGCGGGCGATGCGCTGCATACGCTGCGCCGGCAACGGGTCGGCGACAAAGAAGACGGCGACTGGGTTGCCTTCGAGCGGTGTGCGTGTGAATGCGTCGACGACGATGTAGTCGATCGGGGTCGACGAATGGACCGGTGCGACAGCGTGCGTGTTCGCGTGCAGTGGCACGGGATTGAATGTGCGCATGAACGGCTGGATCTCTCCGCTTGAGACACTCGCCTCGACCGAGAAATTCAGCCGTTCGGCAATCGGCAGGCCAATCAGCGTCTGGGCATCGTTCGGCGGAAGCACGTGCGCGGGCAGACGACCGTTGTCCCAGAGCATGATGGCACCCCAGCGATTTTTAGCCTCGTCTGCTATCCAATGCTTCGCGTGCAGGCCGGGAACGTTTGACCAGCGGGCGAGAGTACTCTCGTCTAGTCGGGCTTTCAGCGATTCGATGGTCTGTGTGGACCCGCTCAGATCCCACCAAGCAATATCGACTATCATGAAAAGTGGTCCTGTAGGGTGTTTGAGACGTAAAGAGAATCAGGCCGGCAACGTGGCCGTTCTTTTTTCGCTGCGCAGAGCGTGCGTGATAGCTTCGCCGAGAATGCGCGGGCCATCGACGGTCAGAACCGATTCGGCGTGGAACTGCATCGAGCTGAACGACGGGCCACGCAATGCGTGGACTTCCCCAGTGTACGAATTAAGGCTGGCCGAAACCGTGCCGACACCTTCGATTTCCAGTTCGTCCTGAGCCGTTCGAGCGACAAACGTGTTGTATAAACCGACGCGTTCGCTCTGACCGAACAGGTCGATCTCGACCTGGACGCCCTGGTTAGGCGCACGGCATCGCACGAGCGGAATGCCGAGCATGGCGTTCAGAATCTGATGGCTCAGGCACACCGCCACGAGTGGCTTGCCTGCTTCGAGCAAATGGCGCATCCACGCATGCAGGCGACCAATGCGCGGATCGTCGATGTCGGTCGGATCGCCGGGGCCGGGGCCCATGACGACGACGTCATAACGCGCAAGATCGACTTCGTCGAATACGTCACGAAGTTCCACAACAAGGCCGAGCGAATTGAGCTGCTGGGCGATCATCGCGGTGAAATGATCTTCGGCGTCGACGATGAGTACACGCCGGCCGTCCAGACCGGACATCCTGCTGTGCCGCACGCCGTGTGGTAGGAACCAAAAGTCGGCGATTCCTTCGTTGCGTTGCCGGAGCGCGGCTTGTACCGCAGGATGCTGGCCGAGCGGCAGGCCGGTTTCCGGTGGTTCGAACGCGTTGGATAGCGCGGCAATCTTGGCATGCGTTTCCATGACTTCCGATGCCACGTCGGAATGCCGAACCAGCGTTGAGCCAACGCCGATGCTAACGTGGCCATGGCGGTCTATTTCGGCGGTACGGATCAGAATCGAGGAGTCGAGCGTATAATGACCTTGCGTGTCGCGGCCGATGAGGGCCGCAATTCCGCTGTAGTAGCCGCGCCCGACGGGCTCATGCCGCGCAATCACTCGCGTCGCGCTTTTGATCGGACTGCCGGTGACCGTCGGCGCAAACATGGTTTCGCGCAACAGGTCGCGGACATCGGATTCGGTGTGCCCGACGATGAAGTATTCAGTGTGCGCGAGCCATGTCATCTCGCGTAAATGAGGGCCCGTGGCCTGACCTCCGGTCGGGCAGATGCGTGACATCATCTTCAGCTCTTCGTCGAGCACCATGTACAACTCGTCGGATTCTTTTCGATCACTGAGAAAGGCATTGATCCCGTCGATCGTCGGTCCGGTTTTCGGGTACCGGTAGGTTCCGCTGATCGGATTCATCGTCGCGTTGCCTTGATGCAGCGTGAGATGACGCTCGGGTGTGGCGCCGACAAACGTTCTCTCCCCGGTGTGCACAAGAAAGATCCAGTACGCGCCTGCTTCCTTGTTGAGCAGCCTCCTGAAAACGGCGAGCGCCTGAGCAACTGAGTAATCGTGGAGTTCGCCCTTGAGAGTGCGCTTGATGACGAAGTTCGAGCCCTCGCCAGTACCGATCTCGTCGGCGATGACGCGTCCGACGATCTTTGCGTAAGCATCGTCGTTGATATCAAAGTGACGATTGCCGAGTGCGGTGCCGACATCGGGAATGGCAACCAGTGCACGCGATACGGGCACCGTTTCGTGCTCGTCGCAGGCGATAGCGATGAGCGGTGCACCGTCATCGTGCGTCTCGAAGCCGCGTTCGTACAACTGGCGATAGGGTACGAGTACCAGCAGTTCTTGGCGATCCGCGTCGGCATCGGCCGCTGCCGCAAGCGGCAGCTCAGCCAGCGAAGACGGGTAGGAGACCGCGCCCGCAATGACGTCGACGCTCGTATGCGTCGCTTCGTGGCCTGTGGAGCGCGCGATCAATGCGAAGCAAGGCACCCGACTGCTAAGGATGCGATCGAAAAGGTCGTGGCTCGGGATGGCGCTCATGCAAGTGCACCCTCTGCCGTCACCACTTTGCCGCAACGCTGGGCGACATATTCGAGGGCCTGGTGATGGCGATTTTCAGAAAAATCCGCCACGCCATCGGCGACGAGAAACGGTTGAATGTCGTTCGTGAATGCATCGACGGCCGACATCATCACGCCGATGTGCGCGTAGACGCCGCAGAGCATCAACTGATCGCGACGGTTTTCCTGCATCCGCTGTTTCAATTCAGTGCGGAAAAATGCGCTGTAGCGCCACTTCGTGAACATCCAGTCGTCCGCAGACGGCTGAATCGACAAAGCAACATCCCGGTCGGACGGATTCGTTTCCATGCCCGGCCCCCAGAAGTCGTGCAACAGACCGCGTTCCTTCTCCGTCATGCGTCCAGGATGGGCGGTGTACGCAACCGGAATACCGGCTTGCAGACATCGGGTACGCAGCGCCGCGATGTTGCTCGTCAACGTTTCGCGCAACGTCAGCGGCAACGGCGAAAGAAAATAGTTCTGCATGTCATGAATGAGCAACAGTGCACGCGACGAATCGACGTGCCATGACACGGTGTTCCCAGGCAGGCTGCCTGAATCGGGCAGCGCGTAATGTTGAATCAAAGGAATGCCAGCCATTGGGCTTCTCCACTGGGCATGGGTTTAACTTGGCAGACCGTCCCGGCAAACCACGGGAACCTCGATACCCAGCGAACGGAATTGTTCGCAAGGGTTCATGAATTCGCGATGCTCCTTGATCAGGCTGTTTTCGAAGCGGAAGGAGTGGAGAAAATGGTTTCGGTAATGGCCTTGCGGATAACCGGGGAAGCAGATTGCGCCTTCACCGCTGCACTCGACCCAGAACCAGTTCGGATCCTGCGTTTCGAAGATCTGGATATCGGTCCATACCCAGTCTGGGAAGCATTGCAGCGACCAGACCGCATGTTCGGCGAGACGCTCGCGCCCGCGAATGGCGATCGGCTGCCCGGTATCGGTGGTCCAGAGACCACTGACGCCATCGTTCGCAAACAACAAATGACGCTTGAGCCGCGCTTCGCCAAGCGTATGCATGTACTGCTCGACGAGCTGGCGGTTGTGGCACCGGCTCGTTTGGTGATCCTCCGATGGGAGCACGGGAATTTCGACGTCTGACATGGAAGATCCTGAAGTCAAAAATGGTTGCCCCGCAGGGCGACCATGCGTGTGCGTATTACACAAGATAGCTGATTTCACGCGGATCAAGGCCGACGAGTGCGCGGCCGTAGACGAGTTGGGGAATGCCCATCCCAAAGCCGGCGTGACGGCTCGCGACGTTGAGATCGCGCCAGATCAGTTGAAGAGGATTCGATTCCATGAAGGCCGCGCTGCCGTAGGCTGTCATAAGGCGATCAATTGCCTCGCGGCACATCTGCGTGACACGTGTCGATTCCATGCGAAAGCGCGAACGCATGATTTCATCGGGCAGTGTGCCGGCCAGCGCATGGTGCTCGACGGTTTCGACGATTCGACGGGCGTGCAACCGGGCGCCGTCGATCGTCAGAGACGCCTCGGCGATAGCGGTCTGGAAAGAGGGCGAAACTGCCTGGCTCTTGAAGGTGGAGGATGCAACGCGACGCTCATGAGCTTGATCGCGTACGAGTTGCAGCGCGGCTTCGATAGCGCCGAGCTGGGGTCCGAGCAGACCGAGCGAGAGTAAGCCAGAAAAAGCACCGCTGTAAAGACGATGCGGCTCCGACAGCAGACGCGACTTGCCTGTGACGATAGGTGCATAAGCCGTGACACGGTGGCGTGGAATGAACAGCCGGTTCGCCACGACGGTATTGCTGCCGGTGCCGCGCATGCCCGTAATGTGCCACGTGTCGCGGATTTCGAGTTCCCGGGTCGGCATGAGGACGAAGTTGATTGTTTCATCGCCAGGATCGACGCCTTTTGTAATCAGCGCACCGATCCACTCGGTGTGGAGGCTACCCGATGCGTAGCCCCATTCTCCTGTCACGACGACGCCACCGTCGACACGTTCGACCTGAGCGCGCGAAGGCGCAATGATCAGCGCCGTCCGGGTGTCGCGATTGCCGGCCCACACTTCATCCTGGGTTTTCTCGGGGAAGTGGGCAATCATGTAGTTGCCCATGTTGAGCACGCTGGCGACCCAAGACGCCGAGCAACAGCCGCGCCCCAGCGCATAACAGACTTCGAACAGGGTGCTGGGGCGGGCTTCGTACCCGCCCAGCCGACGCGGTGTGAAGAGCCGCATCAGACCCGCTTCGGTCATGGCAGCAACGGCCCGATCTGTCAGGCGGCGCTCAGTGTCGGCGGCGCGCGATTCTTCCGCCAGTACGTCGGCGACGTCTGCCGCTTTCTCGATCAGTTGCTCGTGCTCCGCGATGGATTCGTCCAGTCCGATGGCGTTGCGTTCTGCCGCGTTCCCTACATGTACGGCAAGTCGATTCGTTGTGCCACCAGGTACATGCCGGGATGTCTGTATGGTATTCAAGGTATCTCCAGAATTCCCTATGTTGAATTTAGAGTGGGTGCTACATTGCCCGATTTGCACGGAAACGAAGGGGAGTCATGCATAGCCAACTGTTCGAATCGACCTTGGGTATCAGCGATCCGTGGTGGGAGTTAAAGTCAAATCTGGTGTACAGGGCGTCGGCATGATTTAAACGCGATTCCACCGAGCATCTCCGGCGCGCAGATCCTGCGCCATGACTGTTCAGCCGACTCGATCAGCTTAAACGCCAGGCTGAGGAACATCGCACGCGACACGCAGTTGCGCGTGCGTTTGGTCCGATGCCGCACCGTCGCGAACGTCTGCTCGATCGGGTTGGTCGTGCGCAGGTGCTGCCAGTGCTCGGCCTGGAAGTCGTAGAATGCCAGCTGCTCGTCGCTATCTTTGGTCAGTTTTTCGGCTGTCTTCGGGTACTTTGCCGAGTAGCTATCGACGAAGTCATTGAACCCGACCAGCGCGTCGGCGCGCGTGGCGGGGCCGCCATCCAGATGGCTTGCAGCGACTGCTTCGCGCGCCCCTGCTTGGACTTCGGCAGCGCGTTGAGCCCGTTTACTCATCTTGTGAAACCAGCAACGCTGATGCTTCGTCTGCGGGAACCCTTCCTCCATCGCCGACCCAAAGCCCATGGCGCCGTCGCCGCACGCGAGCAACGGGCCAGCCGGCAGGCCGCGCTTCTTCAGATCCAGCAGCCGCTCGCACCACGACTCCTTCGATTCCCAGTAGCTGTCGCCAATCGCCACGCGCACTTTCTCGCCTTCCGGCGTCGCGCCGATGATCGCCAGCAGGCGCTGGCCGTCCGAATCGTCACTGCGCACGCCGGTGTGAATGCCGTCGGCCCATCAGTAGACCCAGCGCGCCGAGGACAGGTCCCGGCGGTTCCACTGCGCGTGCTGGTCGGCCCACTGCGCCTTGAGCCGGCTCACCGGGTTTGGCGACATGCCTGCGACCTCGCCACCCAGCATGATGCCCAGCGCCTCGCTCATGTCACCCGTCGAGATGCCGCGCAGGTACAAGCCCGGCGGCGGCACCGACACGTGCGCCGACTTGCGCACGTACGGAAGGCACGACCGCCGAATTGAAGTGGGTTCGAGCCCGCGCTTTGTTTCTGCTTTACCGCTGTTCGCTTCTTTCGTAGACTTTTTCACGGTGGTCGGTTCCGGCTCCCGCGGGGTTCGCTGGTTGTGCTTCTGACACGCAACATTCTCAGCTAAACTGCCATCGTCTTCTCAAAATTCCGTCGGCCTGCCGTACACCACTTTCGACAACAGCTTGCCGGGCTTCGCTATCGTGAAGTTCATGAAGACGCCCAACCTGTTCCGGCTGCCGAAGGCAGCGCAGACCTACATCCATGATCTCGAAGTCGGCGTGGCCGAGCGCGACGCCGAGATCGTGGCGCTCAAGCAGCATGTCGAACAGATCGAGGAACAGCATCGACTTGCCTTGGCGCAGCAGTACGCGCCGAAGAGCGAGAAAGGCGGCGACAAGCCGTTGCATCGCTTGGGCGAGGAGATCAGCGAGCAGTTGCACATGGAAGTGAAGATCACAGTGCGGCAACATGCGCGCTTCAAGTACCCATGCTGGCATTGCGAGAAGCACGACGTGAAGACGCCGGTCACGCTGGCGCCGATGCCGGCACGATTGGCAAGTACGTTGACGGCACGCCGCTGCATCGCATGGAAGATGTGTTCGGCCGTGCGGGGCTGCCGATCGGTCGCGGCACGCTGGATCATCGGCCCGGCTGAACTCAACTACACTCGACTTTACGACGCGCTCAAGAGCGTCCTGCTGAGCCAGTTGCAAATCCACGGTGACGAAACGAGCCTGCTGGTCCTGAAGGAACGGCACCGGAAGGCGCAGGACGGTTCGTACATGTGGGTGTGCCGGAGCGCAGCGGACAGCGAACAGCCCATCGTGCTGTTCGACTATCAGACCGGGCGCGGCGCAGACCATCCGCAGGTCTTCCTGGGAAACTATGCGGGTGCCATCATGTCCGATGATGGCTGGCCGGCATGGCGCACGATCAAGACGGCGATGCAGCTGGGCTGCATGGCGCATGCGCGGAGGATGTTCGTGGACGCGGCCAAGGGGCTCAAGGGTAAGTCGAATCCTCGCATCGAGCGTGCACTTGAGTTCTTCCAAGCACTGTACAAGGTCGAGACGCTCGCCGGGCAAACGCGCCCCGAAGGGCAGCCGCTGGTCGAATACCGGCATCAGTTGAAACAGCAGCACAGCGTGCCGCTGCTGAATACCTTGAAAGCCTGGTTCGACGAGATGGCGCCGAAGGTGCTGCCGACGAGCTTGCTCGTCGAAGCCATCGGCTACAGCCGACGGCAGTGGCCGTACTTGAGTCGCTACGTCGAGGACGGAAGCTGGCCGATAGACAACAACATCATCGAGCGCGACATCAGGCCATTGGTTACCGGAAGAAAGTCGTGGCTGTTCAGCAACACCCCGTCCAGCACAATGGACTATAGCCTGATGCTCGCATGCCGCGCCAGCGGTGTCGAACCGCACGCATGGCGGATGCATGTGCTGAGCGAGCTGCCCCAGCGACCAGCGGATGCCGACATCAGCGACTGGCTGCCGTCCAACTATGCGCAGCGGCAAGCAGCAGCGACGAACGTGAGCTGACGGCGCGAGCGCACGCCGACCAGTGGATCGGCGCGTTTCCTTTGAATCCAAGCGCAGACATCGCCGGTCGATCTCGACCGCCGCGACGCGGCTATGCTCGCCCATCAATTGCAAGTAATTCTCCTTCCGGTGTGCTGAATTTAGTCGCCGCACAGCGACTTACCTTGAAATTTACGCACATCCGATCCAATTCAGAAGCCGAGGCGCGGCTCGAATGCGACGGTGCCGCCCTCGCCGGCCCGGCACCCGGCCACGGCCCGGCACCCGGCCACGATCACAGGCACGGCGCTACCGCGCGGATCATGCGGCGCAGCATGAAACGTGCCGCATCGCACCGAAGAAGCAATAGAATCACACCATCCTCTCGACCGCGGACGACATAGGGATGACATCGAGTGCACGTTAGTCTCACGGCAAAATCAGCCGCCTCGTCGGGCACACATTGCTGCCCCTGCGCCCCGGACTCGCAGAGTGCTTACCTCAAACAGATAGTTTGCTATCGAATGGAATTTCGATATCATCAGCCGGATGTCGAATCTCCATGCCCTGCGCCTGGCCGTCAGCAGCACCCTGGTCACCGCCGCCCGCAAGTGGCGCCGGACCAGCGATTCGCTGCTGACCGCCTACAACGTGTCCGAGGCCTGCGCCACGCCACTGCTGATCGCCGGCCGGCTTGGCGAGGCGGTCCGCCAAGTCACGCTCGCCGAGCACGTCGGCATCGAGGGGTCCTCGCTGGTGCGACTGCTCGACCAGCTCTGCGCGGCGGGGCTCGCGCGCCGCGCCGAGGACCCGGCCGATCGCCGCGCCAAGACCGTCACGCTCACCGACGAGGGTCGCGCCGTCACGGCGAAGATGGAAGAAGACCTGCGCGTGCTGCGTGTGCGCGTGCTAAAGTCGGCCAGTCGCGCCGATCTCGAGGCCACGCTGCGAGTCCTGAACGCCTTCAACGACTCGGGCGATGCCGGCGATCAGCGCGCGCCATGACCGGCACTGTTGAAATGCTGAGGCCTGGCCTTTGCGCAGTGCACGCATTACCTCAATGCCTTTGATTGTGGCGTAAGCCGTCTTTATCGATTTAAATCCCAGCGTGGCGCTGATTATTCTTTTCAGCTTACCATGATCGCATTCAATGACATTATTCCGGTACTTAATCTGTCGGTGTTCAACGTCAGGCGGACATCGGCCTTCGCGTTTGAGCAGAGCAAGCGCACGGCCATAGATGGGCGCTTTATCCGTGTTGATAAAGCGCGGGATTTGCCACTTCTTCACGTTGTTGAAGATTTTACCCCAGAACCGGTATGCCGCTTTGCTGTTACGACGCGGGGAGAGATAAAATCGATGGTGCGTCCCCTGCTGTCGACGGCCCGGTAAAGATAAGCCCAGCGACCATTGATCTTCACATACGTTTTGTCAATGTGCCACGGGTTGAGATCGGAGGGGTTACGCCAGTACCAGCGCAGTCGTTTTTCCATTTTAGCGCTATGCGCCTGAAAGGCGTTGTTGCATTAATCCGGCTTGACGACGTGACGTTTACGCGCCACAGGCCGAGCGATGCCTCTGTTAACGATTCGGGTTCATGTGTAGATTCTCGATCTTTGCGTGCGAGAACATGCGCAAGGACAAGGGCACGACGCAAGAGCCAAAGGCGAAGTGCCGCGTCAGAAACTGGACGACGTACAACGCCGGCCTGAGCAATCGAGGCAACATCACCATGTGGATTGACGATGATGTTCTTGCGAACGTGCCGGACACCGAGCCCACACGTGGCCGTCCGCGGCCGTACAGCGATGCACTGGTTCAGGCATTGCTTCGGCTTGAAGACAGTGTTCCATTTGCCGTTGCGCGCCTTGCAGGGCTTTGCGCAAAGTCTGCGCGATCTTGCTTTCGCCGATTTGCCTGTACCGAACTACACGACCGTGTGCCGTCGTGCACAAACGCTGCGGGTGAAGCTGCCTGTCATCCATAGCGGTGAACCGCTGCATTTGGTCGTCGACAGCACGGGCGTGAAGGTCTACGGCGAAGGCGAGTGGAAGGTCCGCCAGCACGGTTACTCGAAGCGCCGCACCTGGCGCAAGGTCCATCTCGCACTCGACACGAACACCGGCCAACTGCGAGCGGCGCTCATGACGCACCAGGATGTCGCGGGCGGCGAAGTGCTGCCCGAATTGCTTGATCAAATCCCGACCGACGAGCCCTATCGATACTATCGGCGGCGACGGCGCATACGACACGCAGACCTGCTACGCCGCGATCGCCGCGCGCGACGCGATGCCCTCGATTCCGCCTCGCGAAGGTGCAGTTCACTGGCCGTCTACCACGCCCGGCGCAGCTCAGCGCAACGAAGCTGTCGACGCCATCGCGCGAGGCAGTCGACGCGAATGGAAGCAGCAAAGCGGTTACCACCGTCGTTCGCTGGCCGAGAACGCGATGTACCGGTTCAAGACGCTCACGGGTCCGTGCCTGTGGGCACGTCGTGCCGATGCCCAGGCGACCGAAGTTGCCGTTCGAGTGGGCGTGCTCAACCGCATGGCTAAACTCGCCCGCCCGCAGTCCGTCCGCATCGCCTGAGATCATGAACAAAGGCACCACTTCGTCCTCACGCCTGATTTGTGCAACAACGCCGATACGAACGGCCCACCGGCCTGTTGAGGAACCTGTAAAACGGAAAGGCTCGCTGAAGCCGTATATTTTCTGGAGGTTCATCAGGCGCGGAACTCATCGGGGCGCGAGCAATAAAGCGTCATTCAGACGCCGGATAGATTCAAGCAAGCCAACTTATCGTCAAAATCGGTGTTGCAAAAACGGGAGTGACCATAGATTCCGTTTTCTGAGGCGACCCCTGGACGTGAAGACTGGCTTCTTCTACAGGGTCTGCAAGCCGCAGAAACGCCGGATTGAGCTTGCCCGCAAAAAATGGATCCCTTGCTGAGTGTGTAAAACTCACGCAAGGAGGAAGGGAAGATGGGTAATCCGAGAGCTCGATATACGCAGGAATTCATGCTGGAAGCCGTGCGCATGG
>JAYFRX010000016.1:0-16506 GCA_040946945.1 Burkholderia sp.
TCGAATCTCGCAGTCAAAACAGGGCGACAGTCCGATTGGGTCGACCGGCGCAAGACACCGACCATGGATGACAAACCGCCTGTTGCAGAGCTTCAGGAACTGGTTGCCGACCTGCCCACATACGGCTACCGGCGTGCATGGGCGCTGCTCAGACGCCGTTGCGACGCGCGGGGCCGTCCACGTGTTAATGCAAAGCGGGTTTATCGCGTCATGCGCGCCCACAACCTGCTACTTGAACGCCGTCCTCGCCATACCCCGTCCTCGCGGCGACACGACGGCAAGGTCGCGGTGGGCAGGAGCAATGCCCGCTGGTGTTCGGACGGCTTCGAATTCGGTTGCGATGACGGCGCGGCGTTGCGCGTCATCTTTGCGCTGGACTGCTGCGACCGGGAAGCCATAAGCTGGGCGGCGACGACGGGTGGTTACACCGGGGACATGGTGCGCGATGTGATGCTTCAGGCGGTGGAGAACCGTTTCAATGGCGCGCTTAAGGCTGACAGCGAAATCGAGTGGCTCAACGATAACGGTTCCTGCTACATTGCCGAGGAAACGCTGACGTTCTCGCGGAAAATCGGTTTGATGCCCGTCACGACCCCTGTCAGCAGTCCTGCAGAGCAACGGGATGGCAGAAAGTTTCGTCAAAACGATAAAGCGAGACTACGTTTGGCGGATGCCCAAGCCTGACGTCAGAACCGCACTGCAAAACTTGGCCATCGCGTTTCACCACTACAATGAGTCGCATCCGCACAGCGCCTTGAAATACTGCTCGCCACGCGAATTCCGCCAGCGCGCAACTTCACCAACCGAAGCGTGACTGCGTGTCCGGTCATGCAGGGGCAAGTCCACCACCTCTTTATGCACAACTCCGCCGAGCCTTATGTGGCAAGGGTAATGGGGATATTTCAGGCGTCTGGAAAAGCGGGTTGACTCTTGCTCTTTGAAAGGTGGATGCGATAGCAAATGGCGCGGAAGACAGGTTGGGCGGACAAGGAGTTGGCGAGTATTGATCTGGGCGGTGAACGGCGCAACGCCAGGGCAAAGCGACTGCTGATGAGATTTTCGGAGAAACCAACGGAAAGTATCGCCAGGGCCAGCCACGGGTGGGCAGAGATGATGGGCGCATACCGGTTGCAGAACGATGCGTTCGAATGGCACGACATCATGGAGCCGCATTGGCAACGCACGCGCGAACGCATGAGCGAGGAGCCCGTGGTGCTGTGCATCCAAGATACGACTGATCTGGGGGGGGCAATGGGCAGTCGATCGACGGGCTGGGGCCGTTGAATGATGAGGGCCGACGGGGGGATGTATCTGCATCCGACGTATGCAGTGAGTCCGGAGCGCGTGCCGAGCTATTGTCGAAAGTGGTGTACGGCGGGCAGACGGAATTTTGAGAAGGCGGTGCCGGTTTGGCTGAGAATATTGGGTGTCAGAAGCACAACCAGCGAACGCGGCGGGAGCCGGAACTGGCCACCATCAAAAAGTCTACGAAAGAAGCGAACAGCGGCAAAGCAGAAACGAAGCGCAGGCTCGACGAGCTAATCCAGCAGGGGGCGCGACAGATGATCCAGCAGGCAGTTGAAGCGGAGCTTGCAACTATGCTCGAGCAGTACAGCAACGTGAAATCGATAGATGGCCGACGCGCCGTCGTGCGTAACGGCTACCTGCCGAGAGCGAGATCGTCACGGCGGTCGGCCCGGTGAAGGTCAAAGTACCCAAGGTGCGGGACCGCTCGGGCTCCGGCATCCACTTCAATTCGGCGGTCCGTGCCCCCGTACGTGCGCAAGTCGGCGCGCAGATCGGCGACGCTGCCGTGGCTGTACCTGCGTGGCATCTCGACGGGTGACATGAGCGAGGCGCTGGGCATCATGCTGGGTGGCGAGGTCGCAGGCATGTCGCCAAACCCGTGAGCCGGCTCAAGGCGCAGTGGGCCGACCAGCCCGCGCAGTGGAACCGCCGGGACCTGTCCTCGGCGCGCTGGGTGTACTGGTGGGCCGACGGCATTCACATCGGCGCGGGCAGTGACGATTCAGACGGCCAGCGCCTGCTGGCGATCATCGGCGTGACGCCGGAAGGCGAGAAAGGGCACGTGGCGATTAGCGACGGCTACCGGGAATCGAAGGAGTCGTGGTGCGAGCGGCTGCTGTATCTGAAGCAGCGCGGCCTGCCGGGCTGGCCCGTTGCTCGCGTGCGGCGACGGCGCCATGGGCTTTGGGTCGGGGATGGAGGAAGGGCTCCCGCAGACGAAGCATCAGCGTTGCTGGTTTCACAAGATTGGAACGGGCTCAACGCGCTGCCGAAGCCCCAACAGGGGCCGCGCGAAGAAGGCGCTGCAAGCCATCTGGATGGCGGCCACGCGCGCCGACGCGCTGGTCGGGTGCAATGACTTCGTCGATAGCTACTCGGCAAAATACCCGAAGGCGGCCGAAAAATTGATCGAAGCTCGCGACGAGCGGCTGGCTGATCGAGTTGGCTGAACAATCGTGGCGCAGGATCCGGGCGCCGGAGAAGCGCGGTGGAATCGCGTTTAAAGACGGCGTCCCGGTGACCGATAGCACACCGACGCAGCAACCGCTGGCCGCCTGATCATGAAGACACCCTGTACACCAGATTTGACTTTAACTCTGCAGGGGATCGGGTCGGAGGAAGCGGAGTCGGTCGCTTGGCGACCGTTGGGCGTGCTAGAGTCGAAAGCAATCATTGATTGTCCGTGCGAGGCCTGAGTCATTCGAACCATCAGCCCGATCAAACGCCTGCTCCAGACGGGCGATGCCTGGTGGAGATATTTCCACAAGCGCCAGGACGAGATCCGCCCGGTTGTGGTGGACAACGTGGTGCGCATGTTGGCGTGCGGACTGGAAGTAATGGGTTACGCCAGTCACTGCTGCACGAACGGGGACTGCCCGCATCGCAAGAAGGTCTGCTTCAGCTGCAAGAGCCGGTTCTACCCGACGCGCGGGAAGAAGGCAACCGACCAGTGGATCGCCACGCAGCGGGCGCGGGTTGCCCCAAACCCGCTGGCAACACACCACGCTGACGATGCCATCAGCGCTGTGGGGCGTATTTTGATTGAAGCGCTCGTGGCTGAAGTTGCCGAGCCGGCTGGCCGCCGGCGTCGTGAAAGGCGCGGCGCAAAGGCGTGTTGCCCGGCATTTTTACGGCGCTGCACCCGTTCGGAGGGGACTTGCAATAGAATTGTCCATGTTCATCTGAGCGTGACGTGTGGCGGGGTGACAGCCGATGGCGAGCAGTGGCAGTCGCTGTATTTCGTGAAGACGCAGATCATGCCGATGTGGCGCTACGCGATCGTTGATCTGCTGCGCCAGTCATACGAGCAACTGGTTTTGTCGAAGGATCTGAAAGCGCAGGGTCCGACGCAGATGGCCTGGAGCCGCTGGCTGGATCGTCACCACAGTAAGCCGTGGATTGTGCATTTTTCAAAACCTTCGGACAGTCACGTGCGCAACGTCAACTACCTGGGCCGATACATCAAACGACCGCGGCTGTCGCAGTCGCGGCTTATGCACTACGACGGCAAGACCGTGACGGTCGACTATCTGAATCATCGGGGCGGACAGCACCTGATAGCGGAGTGTGAAACTCAGGCGTTCATCGGTCGTTTTGTGGAGCACATCCCGGACAAGCACTTCCGGATGATCAACGTCTACGATGCGGGAATTACTCGGGGCAAATCGCTGGCCCAGTTGCGACCCCATCATGAGGCACTGGCGCGCGCGAAAATTGCGAATTGACATCCGTCCGTCCGGAGACAGGGAAAATGGCCGATTTGAACGAAATCATGTCTCATTCGCGATAGTCGTCGCCCCCCCGTAGTGAGTTCGGCTCGTCGTTAGCCGGTTCGCCTGCACATGACGCGCCAGACACACTGGCTCTGACGCTTTCAATTTCCTAGGCGTCAAGCAGACTCTGCGCGTGCGGCGCGTCACCTTGCCGGCCAACGCCGGCCGATTGGAAGTGACGCGCATGGCGGCTGCGGAAGTGGGACAGACGTGAAGCCGGTGCGGTGGGGCTTGTTGACGAACCGGAAGGTCACCCGCCCCGATGAACAGGTCGAGTTGAGCGAATGGTATCGGGCGCAATTGGGAAATCGAGCTGTTCGTCAACGTGCTGAAGAACGGCTGCAAGGTTGAAGCGATGCAACTTGTCGATAGTGGATCGGCTGGAGCGTGCGGTGGCGCTGTTCATGATTGTGGCGTGGCGCATTGCGTATCTGATGCGGCTCGGTCGAACCTGCCCGGATCTCGAGGCAGCATTGTTCTTCGACCCAGACGAGATCCATAGTGCGCACCTGCTGATGAACCAACGAAGGCCGCCGCACCCGCCAAGGTTGAACGACAGGGTTCGACTGATGGCCCAGTGCGGTGGTTTTCTTGCCCGCAAAGGCGATGGCGAACCCGGCGCGAAGACGATCTGGGAAAGCTGCAGTGCGTCATGACGGCGGCCGAAACGTTACGGGTCCTACGTGGCGAAGCCGTTTGATGCGAGATGTATATAGCGAGGTGGGCTTGACGTGCACACAAGCCTGCCTCGATCGACGCCTTGCCTCTTGCCCGAAATGGAGCGGTGGCTTCAAATCTGAAGTACAACACCTACCGAGAGGTATTGTGTTGCGATGAGAACCTACAAATACCTGAGTTGTGAAGAGCGCACGATGATCCAACTGGGCTTTGAGCAGGGATGCAAGCAGCGGGCAATAGCCCGCAGCTTGCATCGCGCGCCGAGTTGGATCAGCCGCCCATTGCGCCGTAACGGCTGGCGTGCGCTGGAACCGGCCGCGAAGAAGGGACGACCGGGCCGCCCGCTGCTCGCTGTCGGCTATCGTACGACGCTCGCCCAGCAACGACGCACCCGTCACCTGGCAGGCACGGCGCAACAACCCCTGTCCGGCTGGCTCCGCAGGGGCGGCTGTGGGCGATGGTCGCACGATTGCTGCGTGAGCCGCACTCTCCCGAACAGATCGCGGGCATACTGCGAAACATGAACCTCGATGAGCTAACCCCGCGGGCTAGTCATGAAACAATCTACACCGCACTGTACGCCCTGCCACGCAGTCTGTTGCGGGCGGAACGGATCGCCGGTCTGCGACAGCCCCGCCAGAGCCGACGGCCCCGGGCTCGCGGCGAACATCGTCGGGGCAGGATCCCCAGTCTGGTCAGCATCCATGACCGCCCCGCTGAGATCGACAAACGGATCGTGCCGGGGCGCTGGGAAGATGACCTGATCAAAGGCGCGTGCAATGCATCTTTGGTTGCCACCCTGGTCGAGCGCACTTCGCTGTTCGTCACGCCGAAAAAAATGGAGAACGCCACGGCTGAGGCGGCCGTTACCTCATTCAGTACGATCCTGAACCGCATCGATGTCCAGCGCCGGCTTTCCATGACTTATGATCTAGGGGGGCGAGAAATGGCGAAGCACGAGCAGCTCTCCGAAGCGACGGGCATCAAGGTCTACTTTGCCGATTTCTCCCAGGCCGAACTCGACGACATCGCCTGGAAAATGAACACCCGTCCGCACAAGAGCTTGGGCTGGAAGTGCCCGGCCGAACTGTTCATGCCCGAATCGTTTGGTGTCCGTCAGCATCATCATGAAATTGTTGCCTTGGGGGATGCCCTCCGGGCTCAACACGCTTCTGTTGCACTTCGACCTTGCCCCCCCGCCAACTTTTGTCCAACGCCGCAAGGAGACCTCAGGCCATCCCCTTGCCTGCCAACATGAATCGCCTAACCAAAATCCTGCCACTGGAGAATGTCGTCATCGACCTCTCCGTCACCAGCAAGAAACGCGTGTTCGAACAAGCCGGCCTGATTTTCGAAAATCAGAACGGCATCGCGCGCAGCATCGTCACCGACAACCTGTTCGCGCGCGAGCGTCTCGGCTCGACAGGTCTCGGCGAAGGCGTCGCCATTCCGCATGGCCGCATTAAGGGCCTCAAGCACCCGCTCGCCGGCTTCGTCCGCCTCGCCGAGGCGATCCCCTTCGAAGCTCCGGACGGCCAGCCAGTCTTGCTGCTCATCTTCCTGCTGGTGCCCGAACAGGCCACCCAGCAGCATCTCGAGATTCTGTCCGAAATCGCGCAGCTGCTGTCCGATCGCGACGCGCGCGAACGCCTGCATACCGAACCGGATCGCCACGAGTTGCATCGACTCCTCAGTCAATGGCAACCTTGATCTGATTCGGGCGGAAGCTGCCCCACGACGGGCGGCGTCTACCGCCCGGCCTGCAGCCGGGGTCCCGACGCTGCAGCGCTGACGCCTCGCCGCACCGGCCATTTGGAGTGACGCAGTCCATGGATACGTCCAGCATCAACGCCCAGAGCATCTTCGACGACAGCGCCGCCATGCTGAAATTGAGCTGGCTGACGGGGCATGAAGGCTGCGAACGCGGCTTTTCCGCCGAGACGGTCGGCAATGCGACCTCCAGCGCCGACCTGGTCGGTCACTTGAATCTGATCCACCCGAACCGGATCCAGGTGCTCGGCAAGGCCGAAATCGAGTACTACCAGCGCCAGACCGACGAGGATCGCTCGCGCCACATGGCCGAGCTGATTGGGCTCGAACCGCCGTTCCTGGTGGTCGCCGACGGCGCGGCCGCCCCGCCCGAGCTGGTGCTCCGCTGCACGCGCTCGTCCACGCCGCTGTTCACCACGCCGATGTCGGCCGCCGCCGTGATCGACAGCCTGCGCCTGTACATGTCGCGCATTCTCGCGCCGCGCGCCACGCTGCACGGCGTGTTCCTCGACATCCTCGGCATGGGCGTGCTGCTGACTGGCGATTCTGGCCTAGGCAAGAGCGAGCTGGGCCTCGAGCTGATCAGCCGCGGCCATGGCCTGGTGGCCGACGACGCGGTCGACTTCGTGCGACTTGGCCCCGATTTCGTCGAGGGCCGTTGCCCACCGCTGCTACAGAACCTGCTCGAGGTGCGCGGCCTGGGCCTGCTCGACATCAAGACAATTTTCGGGGAAATCGCGGTACGCCGGAAGATGAAGCTGAAGCTGATCGTGCAGCTGGTGCGGGGCTCCGACGGCGAATTCCAACGCCTGCCGCTGGAAAGCCAGACCGTCGACGTGCTGGGCCTGCCGATCAGCAAGGTGACCATCCAGGTTGCGGCCGGCCGCAACCTGGCGGTGTTGGTCGAGGCGGCCGTGCGCAACACGATCCTGCAGCTGCGCGGCATCGACACGCTGCGCGACTTCATGGACCGCCAGCGGCTGGCCATGCAGGACCCGGACAGCCAGAGTTCACCGGCACGCTGGTCTAGCGCCGGATAACCCCCACCCCCGCGCCGGCCGCGGACCGGTGTCGGCCCCCGCCCTGTCATACAGGGGCGGTAAGCCGGTGCTACGATGAAGCGTCTGGATTCCCGCTCTTCCATGCGCATCGTCCTCATCACCGGCATCTCCGGCTCCGGCAAGTCCGTCGCGCTCAACGCGCTCGAGGACTCCGGCTACTACTGCGTCGACAATCTCCCGCCGCGCGTGCTGCCCGAACTCGTCCGCTATATCGCCGACGAAGGCCAGCGCCGCCTGGCGGTGGCAATCGACGCACGCTCGAGCGGCTCGCTCGACAAGATGCCCGGCCTGATCCGCGAGCTGTCGCAGCATCACGACGTGCGCGTGCTGTTCCTCAATGCCAGCACCCACGCCCTGATCCAGCGCTTCTCGGAAACGCGCCGCCGCCACCCGCTGTCGGGCTCGCCCTCGCATGACGCCGACGTCGGCCTGCTCTCCTCGCTGGAGGAGGCGATAGAGCGCGAACGCAATCTGGTCGCGCCGCTGGCCCGCTTCGGCCACGAAATCGACACCAGCAACCTGCGCGCGAACGTGCTGCGTACCTGGGTGAAACGCTTCATCGAGCAGCAGAACGACACCTTGGTGCTGATGTTCGAATCCTTCGGCTTCAAGCGCGGCGTGCCGCTCGACACCGACTTCATGTTCGACGTGCGTGCGCTGCCGAATCCGTATTACGACCACGAACTGCGGTCGCTGACCGGGCTCGACCAGCCCGTCATCGCTTTCCTCGATGCGCTGCCGATCGTCCACCAGATGATCGACGACATCGAAAGCTTCCTCGTCAAATGGCTGCCGTATTTCCGCGACGACAACCGCAGCTACCTGACGGTCGCGATCGGCTGCACGGGCGGCCAGCATCGCTCGGTGTTCATTGCGGAGACACTCGCCGCGCGTCTGTCGCAGCAGGCGAACGTCATAGTGCGGCATCGTGACGCACCGGTTGATGGCGAGGCGTCATCGCGGCTCGTCAGCTAAGGCCCGAGCCGCAGCTCTTCAGGAGGCTGCGCATGTCCGCGCTTTCAACGCGGCTCGTCGATCTGCCGCTGTTTCCGCTGCGCACGGTGTTGTTTCCAGGCGGCCTGCTGCCGCTGAAGGTGTTCGAGGCGCGTTATGTCGACATGGCGCGCGCGACGGCCTGCTCGACTCAAATACTGTTCGGCGTCTGCCTGCTCAAGAGCGGACCCGAGGTGGCGCATGACGGGGAGGTGGCGGTGCCCGAGACGATCGGCTGCATGACCGGAGATCGTCGAATGCGATACCGGTGAATTCGGCATGCTGCTGCGCACTAACTCGGGGTGCTTGCCGCTGGACCTGCGGATGCGGCAAAAACTGATGGAGTTTCCCGACGTGGGCGCGCGCGCATCGACGCCGTGCATCCGGTGCTCAAGCGTCACGACTGGCTCTGAGCCTCGAGCCCGTTCCAAGCCCGACTCGCTCCTCGAGCTCACGCGGCATCCATCGGCGCGCCGCGTTCACCTTCCCTCTTCTCAGATCAACAGCCCGCTCAGGCTGTCGAGTAGCTTGCGCACCGGCGCGGGCAGGCCATAGCCGTCAAGCCGCGCGAGCGACACCCATTCGGTATCGGTGCTGGCCGCCACCAGCATGCCGCCAGCCGCCTGCACCGCGCCGATGTCGGCGATGCGCGGCTCGATCTCGAGCCGGAAATGCGTGAAGACATGCATGAACGGCGCCAGCGGAATCGCCGCCTCGGTGCCGAATTCACGCACGCGCTGCAGGGCCGCTGCGTCGCTGTCGGCCTCGGGCAGGCTCCACAGACCGCCCCAGATTCCGGTGGGCGGGCGCCGCTCGAGCAGCACCGCGTCGCCGGCGCGCAACACCAGCATCCAGGTCTGCCGCGTCGGCATCGCCTTCTTCGGGCGCGCGGCCGGCAGTTCTCGCTGCCGGCTCGTGGTATTGGCCACGCAGTCGGCAGCGAACGGGCAGCGCTTGCAGTCGGGCTTACCGCGCACGCACAAGGTTGCGCCGAAATCCATCAGCCCCTGCGTGTAGGCGCTGATGCCGGCATCCTCGGCCTCACGCGGGAACAGCCGCTCGGCCAGCGCCCACATCTCGTTCTCCACGCGCTTCTCGCCCGGGAATCCCTCCACACCGAACACGCGCGCCAGCACGCGCTTGACGTTGCCATCGAGGATCGGTGCGCGGGTGCCGAACGCGAACGAGGCGATCGCCGCCGCGGTCGAGCGACCAATGCCGGGCAGCTCGGCGAGCGCCTCGGGCGACTCGGGGAAGCGGCCGCCGTGCTCGGCCACCACCACCTGCGCGAAGCGATGCAGGTTGCGCGCCCGCGTGTAGTAGCCAAGCCCGGCCCACAGCGCCATCACCTGATCGGCCGGCGCGTCGGCCAGCGCGCCGACGTCGGGGAAATGCTCGAGGAAGCGCTGGTAATAAGGCACGACCGTCGATAGCTGGGTCTGCTGCAGCATGATTTCAGACAGCCAGATCCGATACGGATCGCGCGTGTTCTGCCACGGCAGGTCGTGACGGCCGTGCTCGCGCTGCCAGGCGATCAGGCGGGTGGCGAAGCTTGCTTCGAGCGGCTTCGCGCTGGTACGTGGGGGTTTCAAGATGTTTTCAACGCTGACAATTCGGACAGAAATAGGTCGACCGCTGACCCTGCACAATCTGGCGAATCGGCGTGCCGCAGACGCAGCACGGTTCGCCCGCGCGATCATAGACGAAGCAGTCGAGCTGGAAATAGCCGCTTTCGCCGTTGCTGCCGACGAAATCGCGCAGGGTGCTGCCGCCGCGCTCGATCGCATCGGCCAGCGTGGCGCACACCGCCTCGGCGAGCCGCTCGTAGCGTGGCAGCGAGACCCGGCCGGCTGCCGTGGTCGGCCGGATGCCGGCGCGGAACAGGCTTTCCGAGACATAAATGTTGCCAACCCCGGCCACGATGTCGCCGGTCAGCAGCGCCTGCTTCACCGAAACGGTGCGCCCGCGCGTGCGTCGGTACAGCAGCGCGGCCGTGAAGGCCGGCGAGAACGGCTCCACGCCGAGGCTGGTGAGCAGGTGGTGCTCGTGGATGTCATCCTGCTCGCGCGGGTGCCAGAGCACCGCGCCGAAGCGGCGAGGGTCGCGAAAGCGCAGCACGCAGGCGTCGAAGATCCAGTCGATATGGTCGTGCTTGCCGGCCTCGGGCGGGACGCTGCCCGGCAGCACGCGCAAAGTGCCTGTCATGCCGAGATGGACGATCAACCAGCCTGCGTCGAGCTCGAACAGCAAGTATTTGCCGCGCCGCTCGACACGCAGCATCTCGCGCGACTCCAGCGCCGCCGCGAAATTCTCGGGGACGGGCCAGCGCAGCATCGCGGTGCGCACATCGACCCGCCTGACGCGGTGCCCGGCGACGAAGGGTTCGATTCCGCGACGTGTAACCTCGACTTCCGGCAACTCTGGCATGGTTTTGTGGTGTGTGGGTGGCTAGGGGCGATGATGCGTGTATTGTAGCGAGCGCGTTACAATCTCGTCCGAAACCTCGAACGGATTTCCATGTCCATGACCTTGTCCTCGACGCTGTCTTCGAAGCGCCCATCCGCCCATGCGCGCCGTGCGTTCGCCTTCCCGGTCCGTCGTGCACTCGGTGCCGCCCTGCTCGCCGCATGGACGAGCGGCACCATGCCCGTTCACGCCCAGACGCCCGCCTCCGGCGCGGCCGACGACGATGCGCTGTCGCAGAGCGCCTTCTCGCCGGCTTTTCCCGATGAAAAGAAGGACCTGCCCGGCGTGCCGCTGACAGCGCAGATCGTCTACCAGGTACTGGCTGCCGAGGTCGCGCTGCAACGCGCCCAGCCGGCGCCTGCCTTCCAGACCTATCTCGCCCTGGCGCACGATACCAAGGATCCTCGGATAGCGCGGCGCGCCACGGAAATCGCGCTGGCCGCGCGAAGCCCGGCCGACGCGCTGGCCGCCGCGAACCTGTGGCGCGAGTACGCGCCCGATTCGAATCGGGCGGCCCAGGTCGATGCGGCCCTGCTGGTGCTGGCCGGCAAGCCGCTCGACGCGGAGCCCCTGCTGGGCCGCGAGCTGGCCCGCACCAACGGCGACAACCGCGGCGACGCGGTCCTGGCCCGGCAGGCCCTGATCGCGCGCGGCCCAAACCGCGTGGACGGCCTGACCGTGCTGCATCACCTGCTCAAGGACGACCTGATCCGCCCCGAGGCCCGCCTGGCGATCGCCCGCCAGCAGCTCGCCATCGACGACAAGACGGCCGCCCTGATACTGCCGCAGATGGGCCCCGAAGAACGAGCGATCAGCGTGGCCTCGTTCGAAAAATACGTGCAGCAGAACCCCAAGGCGCGCGAAGGACGCCTCGCGCTGGCCCAGCTTTACCTCGACGACAATCGTCTCGACGACGCGCAGAAGCAGTTCGAGACCATGCACCGCAACGATCAGAAGGAACCGGCGCCGCTGATGGCGCTGGCCCTGATCAAGATCCAGCAGAAGCAGCTCGACGACGCCTCCATGTACCTGAAGCAGTACATCGACGTGGCCCAGAAGCTGCCCGATGCCGACGTCGGCCAGGCCTACGCCTACCTCGCGCAGATCTCGGTCGAGCAGGACAACGACGCGCAGGCCTTGCAGTGGCTCGACAAGCTTGACCCGGCCAGCCCCCACTACATCCCGGCGCAGGTCACGCGCGCGCAGATCCTCGCCAAGCAGGGCAGGGTCGACGACGCGCGCAAGGTTCTCACAGGCCGGCAGGTCAACAATCCGCGCGACGCGGCCGTGATCGCGCGCACCGACGCCTCGCTGCTGTTCTCGGCTAAGCGCTACCGCGAGGCGGCAGACCGGCTCGCTCAGGCCGTCGAGGCCTTCCCCGACGATCCCGACCTGCGCTACGACTACGCGATGGCCTCGGAGAAGATCGGCCAGTACAACACCATGGAGCAGCAGCTGCGCGTGCTGATGCGCGCCCAGCCCAACGATCCACAGGCCTACAATGATCTCGGCTACTCACTGGCGGATCGCAACCAGCGCCTGCCAGAGGCGAACGAACTGATCGAGAAGGCCAGCGCGCTGGTACCCAAGGATGCCTTCATCATGGACAGCCTCGGCTGGGTCAAGTACCGGCTGGGCGACAACGCGGTGGCCGAGAAGATCCTCTCGCGCGCCTACAGCCTGCAGCCGAACGCCGAGATCGGCGCGCACCTCGGCGAGGTGCTCTGGAAGAGCGGCCAGCAGGACAAAGCACGCGATGCCTGGCGCGCCGCGCAGAAGCTCGAGCCCGACAACGACACGCTGGTCAACACGCTCAAGCGCTTCGAGATACAGGGCCTGTGAGCGGCGCGATCCGATCGAGTGGCCTGGGTGCCGCACTCGCCCCTCTCGCGTCCCTCGCCCGTCTCGTCGCGCTCACGCTCGCCGCGAGCGCCCTGCTCGCCAGCTGCGGGACGCAGCGCGCGTCGGCACCCGACGCCGGCCCGGCAGCGCCGAGTGCCGACGCCATCACCACCCAGGCCGCGCACGCCTACACGGGCCGCTTCGCGGTCCGCTACGAGGACCGCCGCGGCAAGCCGCAGAACGTCTACGGCAATTTCGCCTGGCAGGAAACAGGCAATGCGATCACGCTCGAGCTACGCAGCCCGCTCGGCCAAACGTTCGCCATCGTGCGCTCGTCGCCCCAGAACGCCTCGCTCGAGATGCCGGGCCGCGCGCCGCGCAACGCCACCGACGTCGGCCAGCTGATGCGCGACACGCTCGGCTTCGCACTGCCTCTCGATGGGCTGCGCTACTGGATGCTGCTGCCGCCCTCGCCGCCCGACGTGGTACGCGAGAGCGGCACGCAGATCAAGCAGATCCGCCAGGACGGCTGGACCATCGACTACCTTGCCTACGCTGACGCACCCGCCATCGGCGTCAAGCGCCTGAACTTAACACGAGAGGATCCGCCGCTCGACATCAAGCTCGTGCTCGACCGCTGACCCCGCTCCCTTGCCAAGAAGTCCCCAATCATGACCGATACATCCCGCTCGCTGCGCAACTGCCTCGCTCCGGCGAAACTCAACCTGTTCCTGCACATCACGGACCGCCGCCCGGATGGCCATCACTCGCTGCAGACCGTGTTCCAGCTGCTCGACTGGGGTGACCGGCTGCACTACACGCTGCGCGAGGACGGCGTGGTGTGCCGCCTCACCGAGGTGGCGGGCGTGCCCGAGGAGCAGGACCTGGTGGTGCGCGCCGCGCGCCTGCTGCAGGCCCACACGGGCACCACGCTCGGCGTCGACATCGAGATCAACAAGGTCCTGCCGATGGGCGCGGGCCTAGGCGGCGGCAGCTCCGACGCGGCCACCACCCTGCTCGCCCTGAACCGTCTCTGGAAGCTCGTCCTGCCGCGCGCCGAACTGCAGGCGCTGGCCGTCAAGCTGGGTGCCGACGTGCCCTTCTTCGTGTTCGGAAAAAATGCGTTCGCGGAAGGTATCGGAGAGGCGCTGGAGCAGGTAGAATTGTGGGATCGCTGGTTTCTGGTTGTGACGCCTCGAGTTCACGTCCCGACCGCTGAAATTTTTTCAGATAAGTCGTTGACGAGGGATTCGATTCCTATAAAAATGGGACATTTTTTTTCAAAAAAAAGCAGCAAGGGTTGGCCAGACAGTTTCGGCCAAAACGACATGCAAGCGGTTGTGACAAAGAGATACGCGGAAGTTGCAAAGGTAGTCAAAGCGTTGTATGATTTTGGCCCTTCTCGGATGACCGGCTCTGGAGCTAGTGTCTTCGCAGCGTTCGGTAGCAGGCAGGAGGCTCTGGCAGCACAAGCCACCTTGCCGGCAGACTGGAACAGCGCTGTTAGCGGAAGCCTGGGTGAACATCCACTCTTCGCTTTCGCGTCATAAGTTTTGTTTTGTTTTGTTTTGTTTTGCTAAGGTTTTGCTAAGGGTTTTGCTGTTTTGCTGCATCGGATATTCGTTTTGCTGTTTTGCTGCATCGGATATTCTTCACTTGCGGTGAAGCTCAAAGTTAAGTGTAGGGGAGTCGCCAAGTTGGTCAAGGCACCGGATTTTGATTCCGGCATGCGAGGGTTCGAGTCCTTCCTCCCCTGCCAAAGTTTCTTCAGTTACTCCCGCCCCCAGCCCGACGCAGGTTCATGATGAGCAGCCATGACGGCCTGATGGTTTTCACTGGCAACGCGAACCCCGTGCTTGCGCAGAAAGTCGTCGAGAATCTCGGTATTCCGCTTGGCAAAGCCATGGCCAGCCGTTTCTCCGACGGCGAAATCCAGGTCAAGATCCAGGAAAACGTGCGTGGCAAGGACGTCTTCGTCCTGCAGTCCACTTGCGCACCGACGAACGACAACCTGATGGAACTGATGATCATGGTCGATGCGCTCAAGCGCGCATCCGCCGGCCGGATCACCGCCGCCATCCCCTACTTCGGTTATGCACGCCAGGATCGCCGCCCGCGTTCGGCGCGCGTCGCGATCTCCGCGAAGATCGTCGCGAACATGCTGGAAATCGCCGGCGTCGAGCGGATCATCACGATGGATCTTCATGCCGACCAGATCCAGGGCTTCTTCGACATCCCGGTCGACAACATCTACGCCACGCCGATCCTGCTGGGCGACCTGCGCAAGCAGAACCACCCGGACCGGCTGGTGGTGTCGCCGGACGTCGGCGGCGTGGTCCGCGCCCGGGCGCTGGCCAAGCAGTTGAACTGCGATCTCGCGATCATCGACAAGCGTCGCCCGAAGGCGAACGTCGCCGAGGTGATGAACATCATCGGTGAAGTCGAAGGCCGCACCTGCGTGATCATGGACGACATGGTCGACACCGCCGGCACGCTCTGCAAGGCCGCGCAAGTGCTCAAGCAGCGCGGTGCCAAGCGCGTGTTCGCCTACGCGACGCACCCGGTGCTGTCGGGCGGCGCGGCAGCGCGGATCGACGCCTCAGAGCTCGACGCACTGGTCGTGACCGACACCATCCCGCTGAGCGCCGAGTCGCTCGGCTGCGCCAAGATTCGGGCGCTGTCGAGCGCCGATCTGCTCGCCGAAACCTTCGCGCGCATCCGCCGCGGCGATTCGGTGATGTCGCTGTTCGCCGAGTCCTGATCCCCGGCGATCGCACGAATTCGGTAGTCCGCGAAAAGCGAAGCCTGAACGCTTCGCTTTTTGCACAAACGGCCGGGAAGGACGAAATCTGGGCCGGTTTTTTGGGGCCGCAAGGCCTCGCTCAACTGCCTGGTCGCGGGCAGAAATGGAGAATCTCATGAAAGTCGTCGCTTTCGAGCGCACACTGCAAGGTACGGGTGCGAGCCGCCGCCTGCGCAACACGGGCAAGACCACGGGTATCGTCTACGGTGGTGAAGCTGCCCCGCAAATGATCGAACTCGATCACAACGCCCTGTGGCACACCCTGAAGAAGGAAGCCTTCCACTCGTCGATCCTCGAGCTCGAAGTGGCCGGCAAGTCGCAAAACGTACTGCTGCGTGACGTGCAATGCCACCCGTTCCGCCAGCTCGTGCTGCACGTTGACTTCCAGCGCGTCGATGCATCGAAGAAGCTGCACACCAAGGTGCCAGTTCACTTTCTGAACGCCGAAGTCAGCCCGGCCGTGAAGCTTTCGAGCGCCGTCGTCTCGCACGTGGTCATGGAACTCGACATCGAGTGCCTGCCGGCCGCCCTGCCGGAATTTCTGGAAGTCGACCTGTCGAAGCTGGAAGCCGGTCAATCGGTCCACGCCAAGGACATCGTGCTGCCGAACGGCGTCTCGCTGGTCGCGCACGTCGACGCCGAAAACCCGGTGATCGCGACCGCCACGATCCCGGTCGGTACCGTGTCGGACGAAGCTGCTGCAGGCGAAGGCGAAACGCCGACTGCCTAAGAGGCCAGATCAAAAACCAACCTGATTAGTTACTTTACTCCGAGATAGTTACTTTACTCCGAGACGATCAACACACGGCGGGGATGAGGTTTTGTCGTAACGGCGGCCCGAAGCAGGCGCGGCACCATCGCCGGCAAATCGAAACGGCGGTTGAAACGGTAGGCGAATTCAGCAAGATAGCGATGGGCATATTTGGCGTGACCGATAGCGTGGCACGTGCCCTTAGGGGCCGTTTGCAGGTTGCCGAGCATCGTGTTGACCCAGCGGAACTCGGGGCGCTGCGCGGCCTGACGGCCACCGCCCGTGACATGGCGCTCATGACTGGCAGCCTTTTGCGTCACGCCGTCGAAACACCACAGGCCA
>JAYFRX010000017.1:0-16305 GCA_040946945.1 Burkholderia sp.
ACCGTATTGGGCTTTGGCTCCGGCCCGACCTGCTGGCGACGACTGAACGACTGGCGCAAAGCAGGAGTATGGGATCGACTGCACGAACTGCTGCTCGACACGTTGCGCGAGGCCGGGCAGATCGATCGTTCATACGCTGCCGTCGATTCCTCGTCGGTACGAACTGTTGGGGCGGGCGAAAAACTGGCCCGAACCCCACGGATCGCGCGCGACCCGGTTCCAAGCACCCCATCCTCGTAGATGCCAATGGCGTTCCCATCAGCCCCATCCTGACCGGCGCGAACCGCAACGACGTCACCCAGTTGCCGCCGCTCGTCGACGCGATTCCCCCGATCCGCGGCGCGCGCGGCCGACCACTTCAGAGACCCAAGGTCATCTATGCCGATCGTGGTTACGATTCCGATCCGCATCGTCAACGATTGCGCGAACGCGGCATCAAACCGGTGATCGCAAGGCGCCGCACTGAACATGGCAGTGGTCTGGGCAAATTCCGTTGGGTCGTTGAACGGACTCACTCGTGGCTCCACAACTTCCGTCGTCTTCGCATACGCTTCGATCGTTGAGCTGGCATTCGCGAATGCATTCTTCAAATTCGGCTGCGCCCTTGGACTTGCCCCTGCATGGCCGGACACGCGGTCACGCTTCGGTTGGTGAAATTGCGCGCTGGCGGAATTCGCTTGGCGAGCAGTCTTTCAAGGCGCTGTGCGGATGCGACTCGTTGTAGTGGTCAAGCGCGATGGCCAAGTTTTGCAGTGCGGTTCTGACGTCAGGCTTGGGCATCCGCCAAACGTAGTCTCGCTTTATCGTTTTGACGAAACTTTCTGCCATCCCGTTGCTCTGCAGGACTGCTGACAGGGGTCGTGACCAGCATCAAACCGATTTTCCGCGAGAACGTCAGCGTTTCCTCGGCAATGTAGCAGGAACCGTTATCGCTGAGCCACTCGATTTCGCTGTCAGCCTTAAGAAACCTTAACAAAATGAACGAAGGGGCTGTTAGCTCTCGATGAATGCTGTTAACCTTTTCATTGTTTCGACGACGAAAAGGACATGGCCAAGCCGATATTCGACGACGAACTATGGGCACTCATCGAACCGTTGCTGCCCCTTCCCAAACGACGGCGAACCCGTTATCCGGGGCGCAAGCCGCTCGACAATCGTGCGGTGCTCACCGGCATTCTCTTCATCTTGCAGACAGGCCTGCGTTGGGACCTGCTACCTCGCGAGATGGGTTGCGGCAGCGGCATGAGTTGCTGGCGTCGCCTACGTGACTGGCAAGCCGCTGGCGTCTGGGAGCAACTGCACGAGGTGCTGCTTGCGCGATTGCGCGCAGCCGACCAAATCGACTGGTCTCGCGTCATCGTCGATTCCTCTTCAATCCGCGCTGTGGGCTCAGGTCAAAAACAGGACCGAATCCCACAGACCGCGCGCGACCCGGTTCAAAGCACCATCTCATCACCGAAGCGCAGGGCATCCCGCTCGCGGTGATTCTCACCGGCGCCAACCGCAACGACGTCACTCAACTTCAAGCGCTGGTCGAGGCAATTCCACCCATCCGTGGCAAGCGTGGCAAACCACGATCAAAGCCTCGGATCGTTCAGGGCGACAGAGGCTACGACCACGACAAATATCGGCGTCCACTGCATGCCGCTGGCGTTGCAACCGAAATCGCTAGACGTGGTCAGCCTCATGGTAGTGGGTTGGGCAAAACACGCAGGGTTGTGGAGCGAACCATCTCGTGGCTTCACAACTTCCGCCGACTGCGCATCCGCTTTGAACAGCTCGCTTCTATACACGAGGCTTTTCTCAGAATCGCCTGCTGCATCATATGCCGGCGACACCTGAAAAAGTCATTCTGTTAACACCTCTAAGAGGCCAGTTCAAAAAGACTGCTCGGTAAGCCTAAAGATGTTCCAGCAGACGAGGGCGCAGCCGAATTTGAAGAATGCTTCGTGAATGTCAGCTCGACGATCGAAGCGTATGCGAGGACGACGGCAGTTGTGGAGCCACGAGTGAGTCCGTTCAACGACCCAACGGAATTTGCCCAGACCACTGCCACGTTCAGTGCGGCGCCTTGCGATCACCGGTTTGATGCCGCGTTCGCGCAATCGTTGACATGCGGATCGGAATCGTAACCACGAGCGGCATAGATGACCTTGGGTCTCTGAAGGGGTCGGCCGCGCGCGCCGTGGATCGGGGGAATCGCGTCGACGAGCGGCGGCAACTGGGTGACGTCGTTGCGGTTCGCGCCGGTCAGGATGGCGCTGATGGGAACGCCATTGGCATCTACAAGGATGGGGTGCTTGGAACCGGATCGCGCGCGATCCGTGGGGTTCGGGCCAGTTTTTCGCCCGCCCCAACAGTTCGTACCGACGAGGAATCGACGGCAGCGTATGAAAGATCGATCTGCCCGGCCTCGCGCAACGTGTCGAGCAGCAGTTCGTGCAGTCGATCCCATACTCCTGCTTTGCGCCAGTCGTTCAGTCGTCGCCAGCAGGTCGACGCCGGAGCCAGAGCCCAATACGGTTGGCAGATGGTTCCATCGCAGACCGGTTTTCAACACGAACAGGATGCCATTCAACGCGGCCCGATCGGATACGCGTGGGCGACCAGGATGCTCTTTGCGCCGGGGCTTGGGCGGCGGCAGTAACGGTTCGCCCAGTGCCCACAATTCGTCATCAATGATTGGCGCTTCCATCCCTTGGGTTCCGTTGTTCAGACATCCAAGGTTAGCAGCTTGCCGAGAGAGTAAACAGCCCCTCATTGGTTTTCCTGATTAGTTACTTGACTCCGAAGCAGGCATGAAATCAAGCATCGTTCGCCAGATGCGTACAGAGCGTGCGCCATGCCCATGAACAGAATCCAGTTTCAGGCCGGTCTGTCGATGAAAGAATTTCAGGAGCAGTACGGCAACGAAGCGCAATGCGAGGCCGCGCTGGTCGGGTCTCGCTGGCCTGATGGCTGTGGGTGTGCCCTCGACGCAAGGGCACGCGCTACGCCAGCGCCTACAACGGCCGGCGACTGTGGGAATGCCTGAGCCAGTCCTGCCGGTACCAATGCTCGTCGATCGTCGGAACGATATTCGAAAAGACGAAATTGCCGCTGACGGCCTGGTTTCTGGCGATCTACCTGGTGACGCAGAGCAAGAACGCCATCAGCGGACTGGAGCTCAAACGCCAGCTGGGCGTGAGCTACAAGCCGGTCTGGCTCATCAAGCACAAGTTTGCTGGAGACCATGTGGCTGCGCGAAGAGCGACGCCGGCTCGACGAACGGGTCGAGGTCGACGACGCGTATCTGGGAGGGGAACGCTCCGGCGGTAAGGCTGTGGGCGTGGCGCGCCTGGCAAGACGCCGTTTATAGCGGCCGTGCAGACCTCTGACGATGGCCGTCCTCTGTTCATGCGGCTCTCGCCCGTGCCGGGCTTTACCAAAGCGACCCTTGAGGCCTGGGCGGCCAGCAGCCTGATGCCCACCGCGTGCGTCGTTTCCGATGGCCTGTGGTGTTTCGACGGCGTGACGCAAAAGGCTGCCAGTCATGAGCGCCATGTCACGGGCGGTGGCCGTCAGGCCGTGCAGCGCCCCGAGTTCCGCTGGGTCAACACGATGCTCGGCAACCTGAAAACAGCCCTCAAGGGCACGTACCACGCTATCAATCACGCCCAATATGCCCATCGCTATCTCGCTGAATTCGCCTACTGTTTCAACCGCCGTTTCGATTTGCCCGCGATGGCGCCGCGCCTGCTCCGGGCCGCCGTTACGACAAAACTTCATCCGCGCCGTGTGTTGATGGTTTCCGAGTCAAGTAACTAATCAGGAAAATAGTTGAAGGTTGAAGGCTGCGGTTCCCGCAGGAATCCGAGAGAATCGGGTTTCCAAGACCAAGCTCCAGAACAGGAGAACCGCCGAGATGAAGCCTACCAAGAAACCCGGGCGTCGTGCCAAGGTGCCGCTGACGGTCGTCGGCAAACAGGAGCACGAGGCCCTGCGCGCCAGCTTTGCCGAGCACGTCGAGGATCACGACATCCTAGCCATCTACCTGGACGGTATCATCGTCGATGGGTGCCGCATTTCTCACCGCGATTGGCGTCGAGAGCGACGCCCAGAAGCATTTGATGGGGCTGGTGAGCGGTTCGAGCGAGAACGCCGAAGTCGTTAAGGATCTGCTGAATAGCCTGATCGAACGCGGGCTGGCGACCGACCGGGACTATCTGTTCGTGATTGATGGGTCCAAGGCGCTGCGCTCGGCGATCGAGGCAGTGTTCGGCGAAGGTGCCCACGTCCAGCCGTGCCGGACCCACAAGATTCGCAACGTGACCGAACGGCTGGCGAAGCAGACCCGACAGCAGGTCGCCTCGGTCATGCGTGCCGCGTACAAGCTGCCGGCCGACGACGGCCTCGCTCGGCTGAAGGCCCAGGCGGCATGGTTGAAGACCGACCATCCGGACGCGGCGGCCTCGCTGCTTGAGGGGCTTGAGGAAACGTTCACGGTCAACCGCCTGGACCTGACGCCGCGGCTGATCCGCAGCCTGGCGACGACGAACCTGATCGAGAATCCGAACGGCGCGGTGCGCCGCGTCAGCGGCCGGGTCGACCGCTATCGCGATGTCGACATGGCGATGCGATGGGCGGCCACTGGCTTCCTGGAAGCTGAGAAGCGATTCCGTAAGCTCGGCGGTGCCGACGAGCTCTGGATGCTCGCCGTTGCCTTGCATCGTCCGACCGATAAACGCGTTGACCATGACTTGAAGTCCGCCTAACCTACGAGACCCTGCCGCCCCAACCTTCAACTACGAATGGGACGCCGCCCCGCCGCGGTATGCGGCTGAAGAGCGGGCACGCCATGCGCCGACGCGCTGCCAGCGACTGCGCTACCGCTATAGCCGCATGGCGCTGGGCAAGATCAGACAGGCGCTGGGATATCTCGGCAACCAGTGGCCGAAGCTGTGTCGCCACATTGAGAACGAGGCCTGGCCGATATGCAACCAGGCCTGTGAGGATTCGATCCGTCCGTTTGTTCTCGGAAGCAAGAACTGGCTGTTCAGCGACAGGGTGGCCGGAGCGAAGGCGAGCCTGAATCTGTACTCGCTGATCGAGACCTGCAAGGCGAACCACGTCGACGTCTATCAGTACCTCATCGACCTGTGTTCAAGGCGCTGCCGATCGCACAAACGGTCGACGACTACGAAGCGCTGCCGCCTTAGAAGCTTGGCAAGCTCGCTCGCAAACCGAAGACCTGATCGTTAGCCGATCGACCGTCGCGGTGCAGGGGGCACGGATCGCTTACACTCCTGCAACAGCGCCTTGAGGCTCGCCAGCCGGTCTTTCGGTGTCATCGGTGCCTCCTCGGGCGTGGGCGGCGGCGCTTCGTCCAGCTCCATCTCGACGATGAAGCGCGAGGGCTCGCAGACGATCGTCTCGCGCGCCCGCTTGCGCTTCTTGCACCAGTTCAGGTGCAGGCTGCGCTGCGCGCGCGTGATCGCCACGTATATCAGGCGCCGCTCCTCCTCGATGCGCTCGTCGTCGATCATGTCGTCTTCGCTGCCACCACGATGCGGCATCACGCCTTCCTCCACGCCGACCAGGAACACGTGCGGATACTCGAGCCCCTTCGAGGCATGCACGGTGGACAGGCGCACTGCGTCGGGATCCCCCTCCCTGCCCTCCAGCATCGACATCAGCGCGACGGTCTGGATCAGGCCCAGCAGGTTCTTGCCGGTATCGGCTAGGCCGTCGGTGTTGTGGAAGCCCTCGGCCTCGCCGTCGATCGCCTCGGTTTCCGGCTTGGTGCCCTTGCGCTTCAGCCACTCGAGGAATTCCAGCACGTTCTGCCACTTGCTCTGCGCCTGGCGCTCGTCAAAGGCGTCGTACAGGTAGGCCTCGTAGTGGATCGCCTCCATCATGTCGTCGAGCACGGTGGTGGCGGGATCTTTGTCGGCGCGCTCGGTCAGGCGCTGGATGAAGTCGCAGAACATGCGCAGCGGCTCGATCTTCCGCGCCGACAGCCGCGCCTCGATGCCGCCCATGTAGACCGCCTCAAATAGCGATACCTTGGCCTGCCCCGCGTAGGAGCCGAGCGCCTCCAGCGTGGTGTTGCCGATCCCGCGGCGCGGCGTGGTGACGGCGCGGATGAAGGCGGGATCGTCGTCGGCGTTGGCGATCAGGCGCAGGTAGGCGCACAGGTCCTTGATCTCTGCCTTGTCGAAGAAGGACTGGCCGCCCGACAGCACGTAGGGGATCCGCTCGCGGCGCAGCATCTGCTCGAAGATGCGCGCCTGGAAATTGCCGCGGTAGAGGATCGCGTAGTCGCGGAACTGGGTGTGCCGCTCGAACTTGTGCGCCGAGAGCCGGAACACCACCGATTCGGCTTCGTGCTCCTCGTTGTTGCAGGGTGTGACAGTGATGGTGTCGCCCATGCCGTGCTCGGACCACAGCTTCTTCTTGAACAGCTTCGGGTTGTTGGCGATCACGTTGTTGGCGGCGGTCAGGATCCGCACCGTCGAGCGGTAGTTCTGCTCGAGCTTGACCAGGTGGAGCTTCGGGAAATCTTTGCCGAGCTGGGCCAGGTTCTCCAGCGTCGCGCCGCGCCAACCATAGATCGCCTGGTCGTCGTCGCCGACCGCCGTGAAGGCCGCGCGCGGCCCGGCCAGCAGTTTGATCAGATCGTATTGGCAGGCATTGGTGTCCTGGTATTCGTCGATCAGCAGGTAGCGCAGCTTGTTCTGCCAGCGGTCGCGCACCTGCTCGTTGCTCGCGAACAGCTCGGTCGGCAGGCGGATCAGGTCGTCGAAGTCGACCGCCTGGTAGGCGTGCAGGGTGGCCACGTAGTTGCGGTATACCAGCGCGGCCTGCTGCTCGTCCTCGTTGGCGGCGATCGCGAGCGCCTGCTCGGGCGTCACCAGCCCGTTCTTCCAGAGCGAGATGATCTTCTGGGTCTTGCGGATCAGTCCCTTGTCTGTGGTACCGATCTGCTCCTGCACCGTGCCGAAGCAGTCGTCCGAATCCATGATAGAGAACTGCCGCTTGAGTCCGACGTGCTCGGCTTCCTGGCGCAGGATCTGCACGCCCAGCGAGTGGAAGGTGCAGACCGTCAGCTGGTTGACTGGCACCTGGCGGCCTTCCTTGCCCGGCGTGGTCAGCGTCTTGCCTTCCAGCAGCTTGCCGACGCGCTCGCGCATTTCAGCGGCGGCCTTGTTGGTGAAGGTGACGGCCGCGATATGGCGCGGCTCGAAACCCTTGTTTTCGATCAGGTGGGCGATCTTCTGAGTGATCACGCGCGTCTTGCCGCTGCCCGCGCCGGCGAGCACGAGACATGGACCGTCAATGTAGCGCACCGCTTCGCTTTGAGCGGCATTGAGACCTGCGGACATGGTGACTGACGAACCGGAAATGCGGGTGACGGCACCGCCGCCGCGCCGGGAGGCGGGCGCGGTGCGCGCGGCCTGAGCGGCTCGCGCGCTGTGGAAAACGACGGATGCGGGAGAGCGCATGTTAACACGCTGCGGGCGATGGAACCGTGACGCGCGCGCAGCGACGGGGGGGCGCAAGGAGGCCCGAGGCGGCGCGCCGGGGAGCGATCGGAGAACGCCGCAGGGGGTATCGCTGGCGCGCGGAGGGAGACCGCGGGCGCAGCCGGCACCGTGGCACGCCGTAAGCGAGCGGCGCTGGCCGGCATGCCGGCCAGCGCCGCGTTCGCGCCCAGGTTCGCCGTGCCATACGCTCTACAGCTCGCTTCACTGCCCGTCGCCGCCCCGCCTTCCGTTCGATCTCGCAAGCTGACAGGATTCGCTCATGACGTCTTTGCTGAAGGTTGGTCTGATGGGTTTCGGTTTCGCCGGTGCCACCTTCCACACGCTGGTGATCGCGCACAGCGGCCGCACGCGCGTGGCCGCGATTGCCACCAAGCAGCCCGACAAGGCGCGCGCCGCGTACTCGGAGGCGGCCGTGGTCGCCGACTTCGACGCGCTGCGCGAGCTCGCCAAACTCGACTGCGCGGTGATCGCCACGCCCAACTACACGCATTTTGATCTCGGCCGAGGTGCGCACGCTGGCGCGCCTGGCGATCGACCGCGGTCTGGTGTTCCGCGCCGTTCCACAACCGCCGCTGGGACGGCGATTTTCTCGCCGTGCGCGAACTAACTGGTAGCGCGCGGCGAGCTGGGCCGTCTTGCGCTGTTCGAATCGCACTTCGACCGCTTCCGCCCGCAGATCCGCCAGCGCTGGCGCGAGGACGCCACGCGCGGCGGCCTGTTGTTCGATCTCGGCCCGCACCTGATCGACCAGGCCGCTGGTGCTGTTCGGCCGGCCCGAGGCGGTCGGTGCCACGGTGCGCGCGTGCCGCGACGGCGGCCCCGACTTCGTCCACCTGGTGATCGGCTACGCGAACCACGAGGTGATCCTGCACGCCAGCGGCGCTGGCCGCGATCGAGGTGCCGGGCTTCACCGTGCTCGGCACGTGCGGTGGCTACCAGAAGTGCGGCCTCGACACCCCCAGGAAGACCAGCTTAAGGCCGGCCTCACGCCGGACGACGTCGAGTTCGGCGGCGGCAATCTGCGCCCGGCGTGCTGCACCTGCTCGACGGCCAGTACGCTGAGTTCTACCGTGCGCGCTGGCGGCCTCGGTGCAGGATCGCGTGCCGGTACCGCGGCCCAGGACGTGGTCGACGTGATGGCTATCATCGATCTGGCCGCGCGCAGCGAGCGCGAGGGCCGTCGCCTGCCGTTCGCCAGCGAGCCCTTCTGACTCTGCACGAGGTGCCCTGCCGGTCGCGACGAACATTCGGTTACAAAACTGCGGGGAACCGGCTTTCGTTTCGGACAAGTCTGCAGCATGCTTCCACGGCGGGCCCCTCGCGGACCGGTTTCGCTTTGCAAAGAGGCCGCTTCGCATGGCCTGGATCTTGCGACTCACCGATTCGCCATAGGAGAACGATTCATGCAACGGCTGATCCGTGCGGCCCTCGTCGCCTGGCTGGCCGCGTTCGTCGTCACGCCGCCGCCGAAGCGGCCAGCGCCGCGTCCACGTCCCGTTCAACCGATCCCCCGTCCAGCCGCCGCCACCGGCTGCGCCGCCGATCGGCGTGGAACGCATGAACGGCACCCTGGTCCGCATCGACAGCCTCGGAAGCTGCATCGGTTCGCGCGTGAACGGCGGTGCCTATCCGCCGCCGCAGGGTCAGGCGCTGCATCGGCACCTCAACGTGATCCGCCAGGAAGCCAACGACATGAGCGCGCAGCATGGCGGCGGGCTGACCGCCGACGAATAGCGCGTGCTGAACCAGGAACTCGACACGGCCGCGCGCGATTGGCGTCCGAGGCAGGCTGGCCTGGGACGCGAAGCGGCCTTGCCCGACGGGCCGGCCGGCTCGATCGCATCGGCAGGCACGGAGGGCAGACCGCAGCCGACTTCGATCTCGACATCTCCCCTCTTTCAGGGAATTGCCGATATCGCACCGGCTGCTCGCGCCCGGGTCCGCGACACGTGGCTTGGGCTGCGGCTTATCCACCGCCGATAGCGACTTGTCCCTCGCTTGACCACACAATTTTACACCGCTTTATCCACGCATATTTCCCGGCTTTTCCACGATTTGTCCTAGATTTATCCTGAGTTTGTCCCCTGACTAGTCCACTGGCTTGTCCACAGCATCACGCGCGCTTATCCCCAATCGATCCATAGTCTGACCACGGCTTGTCCACCGACTTGTCCCCAGGCGGGGCACCTCCGCCAACGGCCACGTCGCGAGGTTCCCCGCCTGCATCCGCGCCGTACCAGCCTGTCGCCAAGCGACGTGAATTTGCGCAAATTGACAAGCTCTTTTGCCTCGCGTACATTCGCCGGCACGCGTCGGGAGAGCGTGCGCCGGCCTGAATTCAGGGTCGCCGCACCGCCGAAGGGGCACGCCCACAAACTCTCAGGCAAAAGGACCGACCGCGTCGAAACACGGGCGCGCAGCCCAGGCTGTGTGTCAGGTTTTTCGTACTCTGGAGAGCGGCAGTAGCCACGTGCGCGAGCATCGGCAGGCTGCCCACCGAAGGGGCGCGCACCGGCCGGCTGACTGCGGTGCAATCTCTCAGGTATCGAGGACAGAGGGGCTGGCAAGGAACCACGGGCGCATCGCGCGCCGGCGGCCCACCTACTTGCAGAATCGTTTTCCCGTCCGGCATCCGCCCGGACGGGACCTCGAGGCCCTGATGACTGCACTCAAACACACCCCGCTCCACACCGCGCATGCCGCGTTCAACGCCTGCATGGTCGATTTCGGCGGCTGGGACATGCCCGTCCACTACGGCTCCCAGCTGGAAGAGCATCGCGCCGTGCGCACCGATGCCGGGATGTTCGACGTGTCCCACATGTGCGTGGTCGATTTCCGCGGCGAGCGCGCTCGCGCCTTCTTCGAACACGCGATCGCCAATAACGTCGGCAAGCTGCAGGCGCCGGGCAAGGCGCTCTATTCCTGCCTGCTGAACCCCGAAGGGGGGGTGATCGACGACCTGATCCTCTACTACTTCACCGAAACCTTCTTCCGCACCGTGGTCAACGCGGGCACCGCCGAAAAGGACATCGCCTGGTTCCAGCGCCTCAACCAGGAAGGCGGCTTCGGCCTCGAGATCACGCCGCGCCACGAGCTGGCGATCGTCGCCGTGCAGGGCCCGAACGCCCGCGTCAAGGCCTGGGACACGGTGCCCGCCGTGCGCGCCGCCACCTTTGAACTGAAACCCTTCAATGCCGCCCAGGTGGCCGGCACGCCGTTCGGCGACCTGACCGTGGCGCGCACCGGCTACACCGGCGAGGACGGCTTCGAGATCATCGTGCCAGCCACACACGTGGAAGCGCTGTGGAACGCGCTGATCGCCCACGGCGTGCGCCCGGCCGGGCTCGGCGCGCGCGACACGCTGCGCCTGGAGGCCGGCATGAACCTCTACGGCCAGGACATGGATGAAAAGGTCTCGCCGCTCGACGCGGGCCTGGCCTGGACCGTCGACCTGCCCGCGCCGCGCGAGTTCGTCGGCCGCGCCGCGCTCGAGGCCTACGGCAAGCGCGCCGGCTTCGTCGGCCTGATCCTCGAGAAGGAAAATGGCAAGGCGAGCGGCGTGCTGCGCTCCCATCAGCATGTCCTCACCGCACAGGGCGAGGGCGAGATCACCAGCGGCACCTTTTCGCCCACCATGCAGGAATCGATCGCGTTCGCGCGCGTGCCGGCCGACGTTGCCGTCGGCGACACCGTGCAGGTGCGAATCCGTGACAAAAACCTTCCCGCGCGCGTGGTAAAACTCCCGTTCGTGCGCAACGGCAAGGTATTGGCTGCCTGAGCGCACGAACTTCCAACACGCACGAGACAATCAGGAGCATCCGATGAGCAACGTCCCGGCAGATCTGAAATACACCGACGAACACGAGTGGATCCGCACCGAAGCCGACGGCACGCTGACGGTCGGCATCACCGATCACGCCCAGAACACGCTCGGCGACATCGTCTTTCTCGAACTGCCGCAAGCCGGCAAGCAGGTGAATGCGGGCGACCCGATCGGCGTGGTCGAATCGGTCAAGGCCGCATCCGACATCTACGCGCCGGTTTCCGGCGAAATCATCGCCTCCAACAACCAGGACGCGATCGACGAGCCCGAGTTGGTCAACGAAGACGCCTACGACGCCTGGCTTTTCAAGATCAAGCTTGCCCCCGGTGCCAACACCAACGATCTGCTCGATGCCGCCGCGTACAGCAAGCTGATTGACGGCTAAGCCCTTTTCGACCCAGAGCGGCGCGCGCGCCACAACCCGCAGGAATGCCATGAAGCTCGACCATTCGGATCACCTGATGAACCGCATGCCCCTCTCGCTCGCCGCGCTCGAAATGCACGACGCGTTCGCCGAACGTCATATCGGCCCCGACGCCGCCAGCCAGCAGGCCATGCTCGACACGCTCGGCTTCGCCTCGCGCGCGGCGCTGATCGATGCGGTGATCCCTGCCGCGATCCGTCCCGACGAGACGCTGCCGCTGGGCCCGTTCACGCAGCCCAGGAGCGAGGCCGAAGCGCTCGCCGCGCTGCGTGAGCTGGCGCACCAGAATCAGGTGTTCCGGTCCTTCATCGGCCAGGGTTACTACAACGCCCATACGCCGGCCGTGATCCTGCGTAACGTGCTCGAGAACCCGGCCTGGTACACGGCCTATACGCCCTACCAGCCAGAAATTTCGCAGGGCCGTCTTGAGGCGCTGCTGAACTTCCAGCAGATGGTCACCGACCTGACCGGCCTGACGATCGCCAATGCCTCGCTGCTGGATGAAGCCACCGCCGCCGCCGAGGCGATGACCCTGCTGCAGCGCAACGGCAAGCCAAAGTCGAACCGCTTCTTCGTGGCCGACGACGTGCTGCCGCAGACGCTGGAAGTGATTCGCACCCGCGCCGAGCCGATCGGCATCGAGGTGGTGACGGGCCCGGCGGCGCAGGCCGCCGATGCCGACGCGTTCGGCGTGCTGCTGCAGTACCCGGGCGTGAACGGTGACGTGCGCGACTACCGCGCGCTGACCGAAGCCGTGCACGCGGCCGGCGGCCACGTGGTGGTGGCAGCCGACCTGCTGGCCCTGACCGTGCTCGCGCCGCCGGGCCAATGGGAGGCGGACGTGGCGATCGGCAATACCCAGCGCTTCGGCGTGCCGGTCGGCTTCGGCGGCCCGCACGCGGCCTACCTGGCCGTGCGCGACGAATTCAAGCGCCAGATGCCGGGCCGCCTGGTGGGCGTGACGGTCGACGCGCAGGACAAGCCGGTTATGCGCCTGACGCTGCAGACGCGCGAACAGCACATCCGCCGCGAGAAGGCCACCTCGAACGTCTGTACCGCGCAGGCGCTGCTGGCGATCATGGCCAGCTCCTACGCGGTCTACCACGGCCCGCGCGGCCTGAAGACCATCGCGCTGCGCGTGAACCGGATCGCCGGCCTGCTGGCGGCGGGCGTCGCCCAGCTTGGCTACACGCTGGTCAACGACAGCTTCTTCGACACGCTGACGGTCGAGGCCGGCCAGCACGCCGCCGCGCTGCACGAAGCCGCGCGCGCCAAGCGCATCAACCTGCGCCATGCCGGTGCCATCCAGGTGGGCATCTCGATCGACGAGACTACCACGCGCGCCGACCTGGCTGACCTGCTGGCCGTGTTCGCCTCGGTGGCGGGTGCCGCCGCGCCGTCGGTGGACGCGCTGGAAGCTGCCCTGCCGGGCGCTCCGGTGCTGCCGGCCCAGCTCGAACGCCAGAGTGCCTACCTGACCCACCCGGTGTTCAACCGCCACCATTCCGAAACCGAGATGCTACGCTACCTGCGCAGCCTGTCGGACAAGGATCTCGCGCTGGACCGCTCGATGATCCCGCTCGGCTCCTGCACCATGAAGCTGAACGCGACCTCCGAGATGCTGCCGGTCACCTGGCCCGAATTCGGCCAGATCCACCCGTTCGCACCGGAAGACCAGACCGCCGGCTACCGCACCATGATCAGCCAGCTCGAGCAGATGCTGGTGGCGGCCACCGGCTACGCGGCCGTCTCGCTGCAGCCGAACGCGGGCTCACAGGGCGAGTACGCGGGCCTCCTGATCATCCACGCCTATCACGCCTCGCGCGGCGAAGGCCATCGCGACGTCTGCCTGATCCCGGCCTCGGCGCACGGCACCAACCCGGCCTCGGCCCACATGGCCGGCATGAAGGTGGTGGTGGTGGCCTGCGACGAGCAGGGCAACGTCGATCTCGCCGACCTCAAGGCCAAGGCCGAGCAGCACGCGACGAACCTGGCCGCGCTCATGATCACTTACCCGTCGACGCACGGCGTGTTCGAGCAGAACGTGAGCGAGATCTGCGAGATCGTGCATGCGCACGGCGGCCAGGTCTACGTGGACGGCGCGAACATGAACGCGATGGTCGGCCTGACCGCGCCGGGCCAGTTCGGCGGCGACGTGTCCCACCTAAACCTGCACAAGACTTTCTGCATCCCACACGGCGGCGGCGGCCCTGGCGTCGGCCCAGTCGCGGTCGGCGCGCATCTCGCCAAGTTCTTGCCGAACCAGCGCTCGACTGGCTACACCCGCGGCGCCGACGGCATCGGCGCGGTCTCGGCGGCACCTTACGGCTCGGCCTCGATCCTGACGATTTCGTGGATGTACATTGCGATGATGGGCGCGCGCAACCTGACGGCCGCCACCGAAGTGGCGATCCTCAACGCCAACTACATCGCCAAGCGCCTCGCGCTGCACTACCCGGTGCTGTATTCGGGCCCGGGCGGGCTGGTCGCGCACGAATGCATCCTGGACCTGCGTCCTATCAAGGACAGCAGCGGCATCGCCGCCGACGACGTGGCCAAGCGCCTGATGGACTATGGTTTCCACTCGCCGACCATGAGCTTCCCGGTGCCGGGCACGCTGATGGTCGAGCCGACCGAATCGGAATCGCAGGAGGAGCTGGACCGCTTCATCGACGCGATGGTGGCGATTCGCGAGGAAATCCGCGCCGTCGAGGAAGGCCGCGCCGATCGCGAGGACAACCCGCTGCGCCATGCGCCGCACACCGCCGCAGTGGTCACGGCCAACGAGTGGACGTATGCGTACACGCGCGAGCAGGCCGCGTTCCCGGTGGCGTCGCTCGCGGCCGGCAACAAGTACTGGCCGCCGGTCGGCCGAGCGGATAACGTCTACGGCGACCGCAACCTGTTCTGCGCGTGCGTGCCGATGTCCGACTACGCCTGACTGCGGCGGCTCCGGTTTTTCTAGACATAGATTTGGGGTAAAACGCATCCAAACTGGAGTCTGAGATGTTGAAGAAGGTGGACGTGCAGGAAGTTGCGCTGGCGGCAACGGAGGGCGCGCGTAGCGCGGCCCTAGACGCCGCCAGCGCCGCCGAATTCAAGCGCTGGTCCGTCGGGCGCAAACGCGCTGTCGTCCTGCGCTTGCTGCGCGGCGAATCGATTGGCCCGGTGTCTCGCGAAGTTGGCGTCACGATCGCCGAGCTCGAACAATGGCGCGAACTCGCCCTGGCAGGCATCGAAGCCGGGCTGAAGTCGCGCCAGACCGATCCGTTGGAAGTCAAGCTCAAGGAAGCCGTGCATCGAGTCGGCGAACTGACCATGGAGGTCGAAATTCTGCGCATAGAGCGCTAGCGGCAGGAGCCGCTAGCGCGGCGGTGTCCCAAAAATAGTCCTGATTGGTTACTTGACTCCGAAGCAGGCATGAAACGAAGTATCGTTCGCCAGATGCTTACGGAGCATGCGCCATGCCCATCAACAGACTCCAGTTTCAGGTCGGTCTGTCGACGAAAGAATTTCAGGAGCAGTACGGCAACGAAGCGCAATGCGAGGCCGCGCTGGTCGGGTCTCGCTGGCCCGATGGCTGGGTGTGCCCTCGATGCAAGGGCACGCGCTACACCAGCGCCTACAACGGCCGGCGACTGTGGGAATGCCTGAGCCAGTCCTGCGGGTACCAATGCTCGTCGATCGTCGGAACGATATTCGAGAAGACGAAATTGCCGCTGACGACCTGGTTTCTGGCGATCTACCTGGTGACGCCGAGCAAGAACGCCATCAGCGGACTGGAGCTCAAACGCCAGCTTGGCGTGAGCTACAAGACGGTCTGGCTCATCAAGCACAAGTTGCTGGAGACCATGTGGCTGCGCGAAGAGCGACGCCGGCTCGACGAACGGGTCGAGGTCGACGATGCGTATCTGGGCGGGGAACGCTCCGGCGGTAATGGCGTAGCGCCCCGCGGCAAGACGCCGTTTGTAGCAGCCGTGCAGACCTCTGACGATGGCCGCCCTCTGTTCATGCGGCTCTCGCCCGTGCCGGGCTTTACCAAAGCGGCCCTTGAGGTCTGGGCGGCCAGCAGCCTGATGCCCACCGCGTGCGTCGTTTCCGATGGCCTGTGGTGTTTCGACGGCGTGACGCAAAAGGCTGCCAGTCATGAGCGCCATGTCACGGGCGGTGGCCGTCAGGCCGCGCAGCGCCCCCGAGTTCCGCTGTGTCAACACGGATGCTCGGCAACCTGAAAACGGCCCTCAAGGGCACGTACCAGGCTATCGATCACGCCAAATATGCCCATCGCTATCTTGCTGAATTCGTCTACCGTTTCAACCGCCGTTTCGATTTGCCCGCGATGGCGCCGCTCCTGCTTCGGGCCGCCGTTACGGCAAAACCTCATCCGCGCCGTGTGTTGATGGTCTCGGAGTCAAGGTAAGCCGCTGCGCGGCGACTAAAACCGTCGGTATGCAGAAGCGATCGCTCGCAGTGATGTAGGCGCGCAGAAAGCCGAAGATGCTAGAGTCGAATACATCGCGCGCATCGGGGAG
>JAYFRX010000018.1:0-16148 GCA_040946945.1 Burkholderia sp.
ATCGCTGACTGGATCGCTTTCTACAACCAACAACGCCCTCATCAGGCGCTGAAGATGATGACCCCGGATGCCGCCTACGCCGCTACATTAACCCCATGACCTGAGCAGGAATCGGTGGGTCATTACAATCTCGCTGAATTCGCCTACCGTTTCAACCGCTGTTTCGATTTGCCCGCGATGGTGCCGCGCCTGCTTCGGGCCGCCGTTACGACAAAACCTCATCCTCGCCGTGTGTTGATCGTCTCGGAGTCAAGTAACTAATCAGGACATCTCATCAGCAGTCGTTTTGCCCTGGCGTTGGGCTGTTCGCCGCCCAGATCCCCAGATCAATACTCGCCAACTCTTTGTCCGCTCAACCTGTCTTCCGCGCCATCTGCTATCGCATCCACCTTTCAAAAGGCAAGAGTCAACCCGCTTTCCTAGACGCCTGCAACATCCCTGTCATCCTTGCCACATAAGGTTCGGCGGACTTGTCTATAAAGAGGTGGCTAGAAAGGGCTCGCCAAAAAATTCGAATAAACCCTCCAAGTTTAGTGTGGAGTCGTCAAATAAAGTTTGACGAGCGTTTTTTTTGTGCGATATCTTCTTCACCAAAGTCATGTCGCAAACCGGCGGCGAATCGTTGGACGGTCGATCACCGCCGGCCTGAGCCCCGCGCAGAAGCACCGAACGATGCCGCGATGGCGTCGATTCTAGCGCGCGACGGGCGACACAACACAGATCTGGCTTTTTGACCATTCGGGCAGCAGGGACCGGCGCTATCGATTTTGAATCCGAACGATATTGCGCGGGACTCGCTCCCCGTTTACCGGGCGCATCCCGTCCGGGGGGATTGATTTGACAATGAAAATTGAAGAGAGTCTCGCCGCGTCGAACAGCGGACTGGCGCAACTCAGCCGTCCTCGCCGCTACGACGCCTCGCGCAAGCAGTCGGTACGGCGCTACGCGGGGATCGCCATCGTGCTGCTGCACGTCGTGCTGATCTACGCGCTGCTCAACGGCCTTGCCACCAAGGTCGTGCAGGTCATCCAGCAACCGATCGAAACCCGCATCATCGAGCCGGTCAAGCCGCCGCCTCCGCTGCCTATGCCGGTCGTCAAGCTGCCGCCACCGAAATTCGCTCCGCCGCCGTTCGTGCCGCCTCCCGAGTTGCAGACGCCGGTCGTCCACCAGACCACGCCCATGGTGTCCGCACCCGTCACGGTGCCGCCGCCGGTTGCCGCTCCTGCGCCCAAGCCCGTCAGCCATAAAGTGGGCGTGGTGTGCCCGAACTCGGACCAGATCCGTGGCTCGATCCTTTATCCGCAGGGCGCGCAGGAAAACAACATCACCGGTGACGTGCTGATCGAATTCACAGTCGACGCGAACGGCAAGATCAGCAACGAGCGGGTCGCGCAGTCGGCCGATTTCGATCTCGATCGCGCCGCCTTAAACGCGGTCAGGCAGTTCAAGTGCATCGGGCAGGGGCAGCCGGTGCGCGTGCAGGTTCCTTTCTCGTTCAACCTGAACTGAGTCCATCAATCTGAAGCGGTGTCGGTGGGGTCGGCACCGGGCGGCGAAGCACGTGACGTGTTCGTCAGCATAACGAATCGACAGGAGTTGGGTATGGCCAAGCGTTCGATCGCCGCGCTCGCGGCAAGCATGATAATTTCTGCTACCGGGCTGCTTGCTGCGGTCGCCTTGCTGGTGCCGCAGGCTGCGTATGCGCAGTCGAGCGATGCCGCGGCCAGCTCGGCGCCGGCGGCCGACCAGGCGGTGCCCGCCACCGCGGCCGCGCTAGCCGACGCGCTGCCGCTACCGGCACCGGCTGCCACCGAGGTGGTCAGCAATCCCTACGGGCTCGGCGCGCTGTGGAAGGGCGGCGATTTCGTCGCGCGCTTCGTCCTGGTGCTGCTGGTCATCATGTCGATGGGCAGCTGGTACATCATGATCACCAAGTTCCTCGAGCAGCTGCGCGCTAATCGCCGCGCCCAGCACGCCGACGAACAGCTGTGGACCGCGCCGAACCTGGCCGAGGGTGTCAAGCTGCTCGACGAGGCCTCGCCGTTCCGTTTCTTGACCGAAACCGCCATCGAGGCGGGCGAGCTTCAACAGGAAGCGCTGCTCGAAGCGGTCGACCGCAACACCTGGATCGACACTTCGGTCGAGCGCGGCATCACCAATGTCTCGAACCGCATGCAGGACGGCCTGGCCTTCCTCGCCACGGTCGGTTCGACCGCCCCGTTCGTCGGCCTGTTCGGCACGGTGTGGGGGATTTACCACGCGCTGACGGCGATCGGCATTGCTGGCCAGGCTTCGATCGACAAGGTCGCGGGCCCGGTGGGCGAGGCGCTGATTATGACCGCGATTGGTCTGGCGGTGGCCGTGCCGGCGGTGCTCGGCTACAACTTCCTGGTCCGTCGCAACAAGTCGGTGATGGAGCGCGTGCGCAACTTCGGTGCCCAGCTGCATACCGTGGTGCTGGCTGGCGGCGGCAAGCGCGCGGTGCGTGCACCGGCCGCCTCGCTCGGCCACTGAGCAGAGATTCGCCATGGCCATGAGTGTCGGGCAGGAGGAAGGCAACGACGATGTGATCGCCAATATCAACACCACGCCGCTGGTGGACGTGATGCTGGTGCTGCTGATCATCTTCTTGATCACGATTCCGGTGGTCACGCACACGATCCCGCTGCAGCTGCCCAAGGAAACCGTGCAGCCGCTGCAGACCAAGCCCAAGAGCATCGAAATCGCCGTGAACCGCGAGGGGCAGTATTTCTGGGGCGAGAAGCTGGTCGACAGTCCGACCCTGCTCGCCAAGCTGAAGGACATTTCGCAGATGAATCCGCAGCCCGACGTGCACGTGCGCGGCGACCAGGACACCCGCTACGAATTCATCGGGCGCCTGATCACCGATTGCGAACGGACGGGAATCGCGAAAGTGTCCTTCATTACCGAGCCGCCGGCTCGCGGCTAGGGGCAGACGATGGGAATGAACGTTTCGCGCGGTGGCGGCGAGCCGGAAGTGATGGTGGACATCAACACCACGCCGCTGATTGACGTGATGCTGGTGCTGCTGATCATGCTGATCATCACCATCCCGATCCAAATGCATTCGGTGAAAATGGACCTGCCGGTCGGCAATCCGCCGCCGGCCGCGCCGCCCGAGGTGGTGCAGATCGATATCGACTTCGACGGCACCACCACCTGGAACGGCACCTTGGTACCGAACCGCGCCGCGCTCGAGCAGAAGCTCTCGCAGGCCGCGGCCGAGCCGGTGCAGCCGGAGATCCATCTGCGGCCGAACAAGCTGGTGCTGTATCGCGACGTGGCGGGCGTGCTGGCCGCCGTGCAGCGCGTGGGTGCCACCAAGATCGGCCTGATCGGCAACGAACAGTAGATGCAGTAACGAACCGGGTACTTCGATGATCGACCAACGGATGAAGCGCGCCGCGCTCGCGGCCACGCTGGGGTTTTTTTTTGCCTGCGCATCGGGCATCTCGCACACGGCCGACTCGCTGCGTCCCGAGATTGCCAAGCCGCTCGCGGCCGGGCAGGACCTCTATCGCGCCCATAAGTATCGTGACGCGCTCGGCAAGATCGCACAGGCGCAGGCCGTGCCGAACAAGACTCTCTACGAGGCCGTGGCGGTCGACGAGATGCGCGGTGCGGCCGCCATCGCGGCGGGTGATACCGGCACCGCGCAGCAGGCCTACGAGGCGGTGCTGGCCTCGAGCCATGTCGACGCGGCCGACGAGCAGCGCACCGCCGCCACGCTGGCGGGCCTGTATTTCCAGCAGAAAAACTACGCGGCGGCGATCCGCACCGCGCAGCGCTACCAGAAGGCGGGCGGCAGCGATCCCGGTATGCGCACGCTGCTGCTGCAGTCCTACTACTTCTCGAACAACTGCAAGCAGGTGGTGGCCATCCTCAAGCCGGCGGTGGACGCCGACACGCGCGCCGGGCGCGTCACGGACGAAGGCACGCTGCAGATGCTGGTCACCTGCGCGCAGCACGCCAACGACAGTGCGACCTATCTCTCGGCGCTCGAATCGCTGGCCATCCACCACCCGAACCCGGCCTACCAGTCCCAGCTGTTCAACGCGATCCGCACGCGGCCGGGCTACCTGTCCTCGCTGGACCTCGACATCTACCGGCTGCGCCGTGCCACTAACAGCTTGGCGAACGTCGACGACTACATGGAGATGACCCAGCTCGCGATCGTGGTCGGCTCGACCGCCGAAGGCAAGCAGGTGATCGACCAGGGCTTCTCCTTCGGCGTGCTGGGCCACGACGCCCAGGCCGACCGCGAGAAGCGCCTGCAGGCACTGGCCGCCAAGCGCCTGACTGCGCCGCCCGATCCCGACAATCCGGTCGGCCCGGTCGATGCCGGCCTGAACCTGGTGTTCGCCGGTAAGAGCGCCGAGGGCATTGCCCAGATTCGCCAGGCGATCGCCAAGGGTGACCTTGCGCACCCGGATCTCGCGCAGTTGCGGCTCGGCGAGGCTTATTACGTGGCCGTCGACAAGGCCCATGCGATGCAGGCGTTCCGTGCCGTCAACGGGAACGACGGGACAGCCGAGCTGGCGCGTCTGTGGACCCTCGTCGTGGCGAAATGAACAGCGATCTAACATGGTTCCGATCCTTGATGAATCGGTATCCGCGTTGGCGGCGATCGGCGGCCGGATTCCCGCCCGCCGGCAGCGGCTGAAGCTGACGCTGGACAAGGTGGCGGTGATGGTGGGCATCCCCAAGCCGTTCCTCTTGCAGGTCGAGCGCGGCCGCGCGACGCCCTCGCTTGCTGTAATCGCTGGTCGGCATCGCCCGCACGTTCGGCGTGCGCATGCAGGACTTCGTCGAGGTGCCCACCGAGGCCAAGTCGGTACGGCGCACCGAGAACCCTGCAGTTCTTCAGCTTCGCGGACTCGGCCAATTCGCTTGCGTGGCTGACCAGCCAGATGGACAGCCGCTAACTCGACGCGGTGCTGGTGACGATGCCGGTGGACCATGCCCAGTCCGCCCCGTGGCGTCGAATACGGGCGAGCAGTTTTTGTACGTGATACGCGGCGAGAGCGCGCCGACCCTCGACGGTCGCACCTTCACGCTGAAGAAGGGAGATACCGCGCACTACGAGGCCAACGTCACGCATGCATGGCGCAACGTGTCGGGATCGTCTGGGTCGGGACGCCGAGGCTGTGTTCTGACCCGAACTGGCGGCGAGCAGACGGGGCCGGCAGGGGGAAGCGGTAGGCAGCAAGCAACAGCGGGCCGCTGCTACGGTCCGCGAATAGGCAGGCGGCACCGCGAAGGGCGCGAAGTCTCGACGATCCGGTCGCGAAGCAGGCAGCTGTCGCTCAGGTAGTATCGTTCGCATAACCGACAAATTGTAAGGACGCCGTCACGGATGCATCCGCTGTCGACGACGCGGTAACACGCACTGCACAGCACAGGGAACCGGCAATAAAACAGGGGGCTCTCATTGAAAACTGAGTGGTTACGCGGCATTCGGATGGATCTTCGAGAAGAGAAGTGTGGAGCTTGCTAGCGATCAAAAAACGCACTGTGCGCATGGTCGCGGGGTTGGTGTGCCCGCGAGTTTTTCACTTCGCGGCCTGGAAGAGCTCGTTGATGACTGCCAGGAAGCCGTTGGTCTGACGCGTTTGGGGCCAGGCCACGATGCCGTCGAAATGACTACCGATCATGCGGGCGACTTCCTTCATCGGATCGACCTTCGAGCGCATGACGTTCGTGTAGAAGAGCCACGCGCGGGCGGTTCGCTTGGTCGTGACGTTCGCGATCAGGCCATCCAGATCGGCGCGTTGTGCGACCGTCAGCCGGTCTCGATCCTTCAACAGCGACCAGTGCAATCCTTTGAGGTTCGGATCGGTTCGTCGCATTTGGTCGACGGCTTTCGACGCGTGGGCGACGACGTGGAACTTGTCGACGGTGATGCGGGCATTCGGCAGTCGCGTCTCGATGCCCTCGATGAACGCGGGCGACATGTTGATGCTGACCGACGTGATCTGCTCAAGCTCCCCGCCATGTTCGCGCGACTCTCGGCAAACGCTTCGATCGTGGCGGCATCCTTGCCTTCAGTCACGAACACGAGCTTGCGCTCGATCGCGTCAGCTACGAGCGTCAGGTAGTGGTGGACGTGTTTGTAGGACGTCTGGTCGACGGCAACGCTCGTCATGTCCGACAGATCGATGTCGGCAAATACGAGTTCGACGTAGTGCTTGCAAGTGGCGTGCACCCGGTGCCAGAACTCGCCGACCGTGCGGGCTACCGCTGCGAAAGACATCTGCTGGGCGAGCATCAGCGCCATCGCCTCGAACAGCAGCGTAAAGCCTTTGGCTTGCCGGCCCAATCGGGTTCGACGAGCGCATGCGGCCATCAGGCAGCTGGACGTGAGGTGTGCGTACTTCGAGGTAGCAGTCATGCTGGAAGACGTTCAGGTGCCGATAGCGCTTGACGACGGTGTCGTGCACACGATGGTCGCCAACGACCTCCGGATGCGGGAAGTGGCTGCCGGCAACGAAATCGATGTTGATCGTGAATCGCTTGGCAGTTGCATCGAAGTCGACGCCATTCACAAACCACGGATCGCTGATACCCAAGGGCGATTCGAACAGTTGGCTATGCAGGACTCCTCTTCGTTCCCGTGCCAATCGGGCAATGTAGCACCCACTTGAAATTCAACAGAGGCAAAACAGGGTTGGCAATCGGTGCCGAAACCCGATGCCGCGTCGGCGGCGAACGGAATTTATAAGATTCCGCGCGCGACGGGTGGGGTCTATTTGTTTAGTGAGACGAGCAAGATGAAACAGAGAACGTTGGCGATGACCGTCAGGCAGATCGTCTGGACGGAAATCATATTGGCGGCGACGCTGGCAGTGCCGGCGTTAGCGTAGAGCCAGCCGGCCGCGGGGCCGGCGGCAGTGGCGGATGCCTTGGCATCCGGTCCGGCCATCAAGGTGGCGCAGGCGGATACGCCGTCCAGCGTGGGGGCCGCCACGGCGGCCGCGCCTGCGGGCGGCAACAAGGTGCAGCAAGTCAAGCGCTTCGAGGTAACGGGTTCGCTGATCCGCAGCTCGGACAAGGTCGGCTTCAACCAGGTGCAGACCATCACGCCGAAGGAAATCACCAGCAGCGGCGCGACCACGGTGGCCGATTTCCTGCGCAACACCACCGCCAACTCGGCGAACAGCTGGAGCGAACGCCAGAGCAGCAGTTTCGCGGCCGGCGCGGCCGGCATCGCGCTGCGCGGCCTGCCCGAGAAGTACACGCTGGTTCTGGTCGACGGCCAGCGCGTCGCGCCGTTCGCGTTCTTCTCGAGTGCCGACGACTCTTTCTTCGACCTCAACACCCTGCCGCTCAACGCAATCGAGCGGATCGAAATCGTCAAGACCAACACCGTGTCGCAATACGGCTCGGACGCGATCGGCGGCGTGGTCAGCATCATCACCAAGCACGACTTCCGCGGCCTGCACCTCGATGGCAGCCTGGGCTCGGCGATCAATTCCGGCAACGGCAACGGCACCACCAAGTTCAGCGTGCTGGGCGGTTTTAGCGACCTGAATGCCGACCGCTTCAATGTCACGGTGGCGGCCAGCTACGGCAAGTCCAACGGCTTCACGCTGGCGGACCGCGATTCGACCCGCAACCAGGACTTCACCGGCTTTCCGGTCGGCCTGTCGGTGCTGGCACCCTCGTACTGGAACCTGCCGGGGGGCAATGTGCAGGCGCTCGCCGGCTGCCCCGGCGGGTGGCACCGTGCTTGTCCGGCCGGCACCAACTCGCTGGCGGCCACCAACGGCCTGGGCGGCAGGGTCTGCGGCCTGAATACGGCCGAGAGCATGTCGATCCTGCCGATGACGGAACGCCTGAACGCGAAGCTGCACGGCGACTTTAAGGTGGACGACAAGACCACCGTGTTCGGCGACTTCATGATCAGCAGCATTTCGTCGACCTCGAACCAGGGGACTCACACTATCGGCAACCCGCAGGGCTCGGCGCTGGTCTGGAACCCAGTCACGCAACATCTGTCGCCATTCAACACCATCGTGCCGGCCAGCAACCCGTTCAACACCACGGGCGTGCCTTCGGATCTGACCTACACGTTCCCGAACGTGGTGGCCGAAAAGACCACCTCGACCTTCTGGCGCACGTCGACCGGCATCAAGGGCTCGTTCGGCCTGCCGATCGGCGGTGACTGGGATTGGGTGACCTCGCTGAGCCATTCGCAGAGCACGGTGTCCAACTCGTTCTCGAACGAGCTGAACGTTAATGCACTGAACAACATCTACTAGAACGGTACGCTGAACTTCGCGAACCCGTCCTCGACGCCGAACGGCTTCAACGGCCTGTACCAGGACGCGAGCACCTTCGGGATCTCGAAGCTCGACACGATCAACGCGACGCTGTCCACGCCGACGCTGTTCCACCTGCCCACCGGCGATGTCGGCCTGGGTCTCGGCGCGCAGTTCACGCACCAGAGCGAGTTCCTCTCGCCGGGCTCGAAATTCGCCGACGGCCTGGTGAGTTCGCCGAACCTGCAGACGGTGAACCGCCAGCGCAATGTCGCTGCGGTCTACTACCAGCTCAACGTGCCGATCCTGAAGAACCTCACCTTCAGCCAGTCGGGCCGTTACGATCACTACTCGGATGTGGGCGGCGCTTTCTCGCCGCGCTTCGCCCTGCGCTACCAGCCGGCGCAGCAGCTGACGCTGTATACGTCGTACAGCCGGGGCTTCCGCGCAACGACCTTCGTCGAGGATAGTGCCTTGCGCACCATCGGCAGCCAGGTCGATTCGGCAACGGGCCAGAACTACACGTCGATTACGGTCGGCAACCCGAACATCTCGCCGGAGCACACGCGCAACCTGAACATCGGGTTCCAGCTCTCGCAGAGCCGCTACACCGATTTCAGCCTCGACTGGTACAAAATCCGCATCGACAACATGATCGGCCAGGGTTCGCCGAGACAGATCGTCAACGACCCGAACACCGGCGCGCTGCTCTACAAGATCACGCCGTATACCAACCTCGACTACCTCGACACCAACGGCTTCGAGTCGACCTTCCGCCAGGCGCTGCCGCTCCAAGAGCTTCGGCACGCTGACGCTGTCGGGCGACTGGGCCTACGTTAAGAGTTTCAAGATCGGCCAGCCGGGCGCGGCCCCAGTGGGGCGGCGCGGGCAACAACTTCACGCTGATCCAGCCGTTCGGCGGCAGCTTCCCGCGCTGGCGCGACAATACCACGCTGGACTCGAGCTACCACCGCTGGGATGCGGCGCTCACCTGGTTGTTCACCGGCCCGTACGCGCAGAACCTGATTCTGGCCCCGGTACCGGCGAAGGTTGGCTCGTACAGCCAGTTTAACCTGATGGTGACCTACACTGGCTTCAAGAACTGGACCATCTACGGCGGCATCGACAACATCTGCAACCGCACGCCGCCGTATGACCCGATCATCGCGAACGGTACGCTGAGCCAGACCGGCTACGACCAGTCGATCTACACGTACATCGGCCGCTTCGCCTAGATCGGCGGGACCTACAAGTTCTAAGGTGTCCGTCCTGACGGACCAGGCTTGTGGCGGGCCGCCGCCTTCCGGCTGATGCGAGAGGAGGTGGCGGCCGCGTGGTGGCCGCCAGCCCGGTTTTCCCTCTCCACCGATTTTGCGCCGGCCCGCATCCGGCTCGCTCCACCAGAAGGATGACGATGAATCTTGTCACGTGGCGTCGGCCGTGCGCTGCCGGCCAGGGTCTTGCCGGCCGTCTTGGGCATGCCCTCGCGTTCGCATGCACCGCGTCGGCCGCCTGTCTCGCGCTGCCGTCCGTCGCGCTCGCCGTGCCGGCCATCGCACAATACGATTCGCCGAAATACCCGCCCGACTTCACGCATTTCGACTACGCGGACCCGAACGCGCCGAACGATGGCACGCTCAACTTCGACAATTACGGCGAAGCGCAGAGCTACGACTCGCTCAATCCGTTCCTGGTGCGCGGCTCGCCCGCACCGGACATGAAGAACCTGATGTTCGACACGCTGATGCAGCGCAGCCGGGACGAGCTCGCCTCTGAGTACCCGCTGATCGCCGACGACGTGGAGATCGCGCCCGATGGTCTATCGGCGACCTTCCAAATCAACCCGGTTGCGCGCTTCTCCAACGGCGACTCGATCACCGCCGCCGACGTCAAGTATTCCTACGACACTCTGGCCAGCCCCCAGGCCTCGCTGCTGTCCAACGCGCAGTTCGAGATCATCAAGCGCGCCGAGGTGGTGGACGCGCACACGGTGCGCTTCGACTTCAAGCGTGCCGAGCGTTCGGCACCGCTGATCGCGGGCGACCTGCCGGTGTTCTCGCCGAAGTGGGGCATACGCGCCGACGGCACGCGCCCGCCCTTCGACCAGATCGTTGAAGTGCCGCCGATCGGCAGCGGCGCCTACCGGATCGTCGCGCTCAAGAACGACCGCTCGATCGTCTACGAGCGCGACCCGCACTACTGGGCCGCGAACCTGCCGTCGCGGCGCGGCATGTACTGCTTTCGCCAGGTGGCGTTCAAGCTCTACCTCGACCAGTACACCATGCTGGAGGCTTTCAAGGCCGGCGATATTGACGCGCGCATGGAATACAGCTCGACGCAGTGGGCGCGCCGCTACATTGGCAAGAACTTCGACAACGACCTGCTCAAGAAGGGCGAGTTCCCGGACGGCCCGGCGCAGATGCAGGGCTTCCTGATGAACCTGCGCAAGCCGATGTTCCAGGACGTGCGGGTACGCCATGCGCTGGCGCTCGACTACGACTGGATGAACCGGATGATGTTCTACGGCCAGTACCGCCGCACCGACAGCTTCTGGGACGCCAGCCTGTTCGGCGCGAGCGGCATGCCGAGCCAGAAGGAGCTGGCCCTGCTCGAGCCGTTCCGCAAGGATCTGCCGCACGAGGTGTTCGGCCCGATGGTCAAGCAGCCGACCACGATCCCGCCGAATTCGCTGCGCGGCAACCTCAAGGAGGCGCGCGCGCTGCTCGAGCAGGCCGGCTGGCACTATCGCGACGGCGCACTGCGCGACGCCAAGGGCAATCCGATGACGATCGAGATCATCGACGACCAGCCCGGCATGGACCGGCTGATCCTGCCGTATTCGCAGGTGCTCTCGCTGCTCGGCATCCACGCCTGGTTGCACGAACTCGACAGCGCGGTCTACCAGAAGCGGCTCGACAACTTCGAGTACGACATGACGACCTACATCTACGCGCCAGTCACCATCCCGGGCGCTGAGCTGACGCGCCGCTTCGGCAGCGCGGCCGCCTCGCAGGTTGGCTCGGAGAACTACCCGGGCGTCAAGTTGAAGGCGGTCGACGCGCTGATCCGCGCGGCGCTGGCCGCCAACACGCTGGACGACCTGGAGACAGCCACCCACGCGCTCGACCGCGTGCTGATCAGCCTCTACATCCTGGTGCCGCAGTACTACCTGCCGAACGCGCGTATCGGCTACAAGGTCACGCTCGGCTATCCCGACACGGTTCCGCTGTCCTACCTGTACGAGGACTGGATCATCGACTACTGGTACCGCAAGGCGCCGGCAGCCGGCAACACGCCGCCCGCCGCGGCCGCGGCGGGGGCGGCACGGAGTAAACCGATGCTCGCCTACATCCTGAGACGCCTGCTGCTGATGATCCCGACCATCATCGGCGTGGTGACGATCACCTTCGTGGTCACGCAGTTCGTGCCGGGCGGCCCGGTCGAGCAGGTGCTCACGCAGCTGCGCCACGGCAGCGCGCGCGGCGGCGAGGCCGGCGGTGGCGGTGGCGGCTATCACGGCAGCCAGGGCGTCGACCCGCAGCAGATCGAGCAGATCAAGAAGCAGTTCGGCTTCGACAAGCCGCCGCTCACGCGCTATTTCCTGATGCTGCGCAGCTACGCAAGCTTCGACCTCGGCCAGTCGTACTTCGCGCATCGCAGCGTGTGGGAGGTGATCCGCTCGAAGCTGCCGGTGTCGATCATGCTGGGCCTCTGGACCGTGCTGCTCACCTACCTGATTTCGGTGCCGCTTGGCATCGCCAAGGCGGTGCGCAACGGCTCGCGCTTCGACGCGGTGACCTCGGTGATGGTGCTGGCGGGCTACGCGATCCCCGGCTTCGTACTCGGCGTGCTGCTGCTGATGCTGTTCGGCGGCGGCACCTTCTGGCAGCTGTTCCCGATGCGCGGCATCACCTCTGATAACTTCGATGAGCTGAGCGCGATCGGCAAGCTGCTCGACTATCTGTGTCACATCGTGCTGCCCGTCACGGCGGCCGTGATCAGCAACTTCGCGATCGTTACGATCCTGACCAAGAACACCTTCCTGGAGGAAATCGGCCGGCAATATGTGCTGACCGCCCGCGCCACGGGCGTGCCCGAGCGCGACGTACTGTGCAAGCACGTGCTGCGCAACGTCGCGATCCCGCTCGTCACGGGCCTGCCCGCCGCCTTCGTGGGCACCTTCCTGAACGGCAACCTGCTGATCGAGACGCTGTTCTCGCTCGACGGCATGGGCCAGCTGTCCTACGACTCGGTGATCCGCCGCGATTACCCGGTCGTGCTCGGCTCGCTGTTCCTGTTCACGCTGATCGGCCTCATCACCAAACTCATCGCTGACGTCTGCTATGTCCTCGTCGACCCCCGCATCCAATTCTCCCGCCTGGACCACTGATCCGCCGGCCGGCCTGTCGCCGTCGCTGTGGCGGCGCACCTGGCTGCGCTTCAGGTGCCAGCCGCTCGGCTACTGGAGCTTCGTGATCTTCACGATGCTCTTCGTGATCAGCCTGTTCGCCGACGTGCTCTCGAACGATCGGCCGCTGTTGGTGCGCTACGACGGGCACTATTACTTCCCGATCGTGAAGGAATACCCTGAGATGCTGTTTGGCGGCGATTTCCCCGCCAAGACCAACTATCTCGATCCGTACATCCAGAAACGACTCGAAGGCAACGGCAACTTCGCAATCTATCCGCCCAGCCGCTACCGCTACGACACGATCGACTACTTCGCGAAGAATCCCTATCCGGCCAAGCCCTCGTCGCGCAACTGGCTGGGCACCGACCAGTTCGGCCGCGACGTCCTCGCGCGCCTGCTGTACGGCTTCCGGCTCTCGGTGCTGATGGCCTTCGCGTTGACCATCTCGGGCGTGGTGGTCGGGGTCTTCACGGGCGCGGTGCAGGGTTTCTACGGCGGGCGCACCGACCTGATCGGCCAGCGCCTAATCGAGATCTGGAGCTCGATGCCCGATCTCTACCTGCTGATCATCTTCGCCTTTATCTTCAATCCCTCGCTGTGGCTGCTGTTCATCCTGCTCTCGATGTTCGGCTGGCTGGTGCTGTCCGACTACGTGCGCGCCGAGTTCCTGCGCAACCGCGTGCTCGACTACGTGAAGGCTGCGCGCACCATGGGCCTACCCAATGCGCAGATCATCTGGTGCCACGTGCTGCCCAACAGCCTGACGCCGGTGATCACCTTCCTGCCGTTCCGCATGAGTGCGGCGATCCTCTCGCTAACCAGCCTGGACTTCCTCGGCCTGGGTGTGCCGCCGCCCACGCCGAGCCTGGGCGAGCTGCTGCAGGAGGGCAAGAACAACCTCGACGCTTGGTGGATTTCAATCTCGGCCTTCGCAGCCCTGGTGGTCACCCTGCTGCTGCTGACCTTCATGGGCGACGCGCTGCGCAACGCGCTCGACACGCGCGCTCGCGGCTCGGCCTTCGGCGGAGGCAAGTGAGATGACGCCAATCCAGTCCAAGCAACAGCCGCTGCTGAGCGTCGAGGATTTCTCCGCCAGCTTCGGCGGCCGCGTCGTGGTGCAGAAGCTGTCCCTGCCGATCGCGCGCGGCGAACGCGTCGCGCTGGTCGGCGAATCGGGCTCAGGCAAGAGCGTGACCGCTCTGTCCATCTTGCGCCTGGTGCGCGACGCCGATCTGTCGGGCCGCATGCTGTTCGACGGCGAGGACCTGCTGGCCAAGAGCGAGCAGCAGATGCGCGGCATCCGCGGCGCCGACATCGCGATGGCGTTCCAGGAGCCGATGACGGCGCTCAACCCGCTCTACACGGTCGGCAAGCAGATCGCCGAGAGCCTCCGGCTGCATGAAAGCTTGCGGCCCGGCGCGGCCCGCGAGCGCGCCATCCAGCTGTTGCGCCGCACCGGGATTCCCGAGCCGGAGCGGCGCATCGACAGCTTTCCGCACCAGCTCTCGGGCGGTCAGCGTCAGCGGGCCATGATCGCGATGGCGCTAGCCTGCCGGCCGCGCCTACTGCTGGCCGACGAGCCTACCACCGCGCTCGACGTTACGGTGCGCCAGCAGATCGTCGACCTGCTGATCGAGCTGCAGGAGCAGGAGGCGGCCACGCGCGGCATGGCGGTGCTGCTGATCACACATGACCTGAACCTGGTGCGCCGCTTCGCGCAGCGCGTGGCGGTGATGGAGAAGGGCGTGCTGGTCGAGACCAACGAGACCGCCGCGCTGTTCGCCAATCCGCGGCATCCCTATACGCAGCGGCTGCTCGGCAGCGAGCCGGTGCGCGAGGTCGAGCCGGTGCCGGCCGCCGCGCGGCCGATCCTCGAGGTGCGCGACGTGGCGGTCGACTACTACACTGCAGCCAAGGGGCTGCGCTCGCCGTTCAGCAAGACTCGCTTTCGCGCCGTGCACGAGGTGGCGCTGACGCTGCGCCACGGCGAGACGATCGGTATCGTCGGCGAATCGGGCTCCGGCAAGTCGACCCTGACGGTCACTGTGCTCGGCCTTCAGCAGCTGGCGGCCGGTGCCATCGAGATCGACGGGCTGCCGCTCGCGCAGGTACGCGGCGCACGCGGCAAGCGCGAATTCTACGGCCGCATGCAAGTGGTGTTCCAGGACCCGTTCGGCTCGCTGTCGCCGCACATGACGGTCGAACAGATCGTCGGCGAGGGGCTGGCCCTGCACTGGCCGGGAGATGACGGCGAGCGCAAGGCGTGGCAGAATTGCCGCGCTGCTCGACGAGGTCGGCCTGCCGGCCGAGGTGATGCTACGGTATCCGCACGAATTCTCCGGCGGGCAGCGGCAGCGGATCGCGATCGCTCGTGCCCTGACGGTCGAGCCTGAGCTGCTGGTGCTTGACGAGCCGACCAGCGCGCTCGACGTGTCGATCCAGAAGCAGGTACTTAAGCTGTTGACGAATCTGCAGAAGAAGTACCGATTGAGCTATCTGTTCATCACCCACGACCTGGCCGTGATGCGCGCGATGGCGCACCGGGTGATCGTGATGAAGGCGGGGCGCGTAGTGGAATCGAGCGATGCGCTTGATGTGCTGCATGCGCCCTCGCACGCTTATACACAAGCGCTGCTCGCGTCGTCGATGCTTTCGACGGCCGCGGCGGCCGAAGAGAGAGCCAATGATTGACGAACGCTGGGCCGAGGCCGCCCACAGCTTGCGCAGCGATGCCGATTTCTGGTCGCTGCGCATCGTCGACGAGCGGACCGATGAACACGGGGCCGCAATGACGTCGCCCAACCGCCCGGGTGTACCAGATCCGGTTGTTTAGCAGGCCGTTGAAATACCTCATGTAGCGATCGTTCGCAACGAAGGCATAAACGTTGAATTTACCTGATTAGTTACTTTACTCCGAGACGATCAACACACGGCGAGGATGAGGTTTTGTCGTAACGGCGGCCCGAAGCAGGCGCGGCACCATCGCGGGCAAATCGAAACAGCGGTTGAAACGGTAGGCGAATTCAGCGAGATAGCGATGGGCATATTTGGCGTGATCGATAGCACTGGTACGTGCCCTTGAGGGCCGTTTTCAGGTTGCCGAGCATCGTGTTGACCCAGCGGAACTCGGGGCGCGACGCGGCCTGACGGCCACCGCCCGTGACATGGCGCTCATGACTCGCAGCCTTTTGCGTCACGCCGTCGAAACACCACAGGCCATCGGAAACGACGCACGCGGTGGGCATCAGGCTGCTGGCCGCCCAGACCTCAAGGGCCGCTTTGGCAAAGCCCGGCACGGGCGAGACCCCATGAACAGAGGGCGGCCGCCATCGTCAGAGGTCTGCACGGCCGCTACAAACGGCGTCTTGCCGGGCGCGCCACGCCCAGCCTTACCGCCGGAGCGTTCCCCGCCCAGATACGCGTCGTCGACCTCGACCCGTTCGTCGAGCCGG
>JAYFRX010000019.1:0-15841 GCA_040946945.1 Burkholderia sp.
TCGTCGGTACGAACTGTTGGGGCGGGCGAAAAACTGGCCCGAACCCCACGGATCGCGCGCGACCCGGTTCCAAGCACCCCATCCTCGTAGATGCCAATGGCGTTCCCATCAGCGCCATCCTGACCGACGCGAACCGCAACGACGTCACCCAGTTGCTGCCGCTCGTCGACGCGATTCCCCTGATCCGTGGCGCGCGCGGCCGACCCCTTCAGAGACTCAAGGTCATCTATGCCGATCGTGGTTACGATTCCGATCCGCATCGTCAACGATTGCGTGAACGCGGCATCAAACCGGTGATCGCAAGGCGTCGCACTGAACATGGCAGTGGTCTGAGCAAATTCCGTTGGGTCGTTGAACGGACTCACTCGTGGCTCCACAACTTCCGCCGTCTTCGCATACGCTTCGATCGTCGAGCTGACATTCACGAAGCATTCTTCAAATTCGGCTGCGCCCTCGTCTGCTGGAACATCTTCAGGCGTACCGAGCAGTCTTTTTGAACTGGCCTCTTAGACACGATTTTGCGATCAGGTGGCAATCAGCAAGAGCGGTGCCTGACGGGCTTCGAGGGGTGTCTTGAAGCCCAGTTTTTCGAGACGCCATTCGCGATTGTATCGGTCCTTGAACGCGACGGCGGCAGCACGAACTTCTCAACGTTGTTGAACAGCCGTCCGTGGATGGCTTGCTCCTTCATGGTCCGATTGAAACGCTCGCCGACGCCGTGGGTCTGCGGCTCAGCGACGAAGGCGTAGCTCGGCGTAATCCCCCAGAACTTGAGCGGGGCGCGGAAATCGTCCGACCTGTACTGCGGGCCGTGATCCATTCGCAGGGACAGTCCGCGGCCGGCATCAGCTTCGACCGATCCGAACTGCTCGCGCACCCCTTGGCTGATTGGCTCCAGTGCGGCAAAGCGGTCGCCCACCTTGGTGACGTGTGGATGCCCACGCACGCCGCGTCGCAATGATCAACCGCAGCGAAGATCCAGACAGGCCCTCATCGACGGTTTTAACCTTGGCGCCATCGGCGCCCCACATCTCGTTAGGCCGATCAGTCGTCATTCGACCATCGTGAGCATTGGGCGGTTTCTGCGGTTGCCGATGGGGCGAAAGCAGGCCGTGTTCGCGGATCAGAGGCAAAACACGGGCTCGGGACACGTGGATGTCGTCCTGAATGCGCAAGCGTGCCCAGACCTTGGGCACCCCTTCGCCGACGAACGGCGTGCGAGTTAGATCGGCGCGACCAGCTGCGAGCCGCTGGTGATCGGGCGCCTTGGGCTTTAGGCCACGTCGGACAGGGACAAGTGGGGTGACCTTGTTGAACGCCCTGGCGCGCTCCGCATAGATCGCGGAGCCCGGAAAGTCGAGCGCCTGGCATACCCCTTGCAATCCGAAGGGTTTGCCTGTCGCGGAGATCGTGTGGCTCATGTCGACGAGTTCTGGACGCTCAAAGGGCGGCGCTCCTGCCGCTCGCGCTCCATGCGCAGCATTTCGACCTCCATGGTCAGTTCGCCGACGCGATGCACGGCTTCCTTGAGCTTGACTTCCAACGGATCGGTCTGGCGCGATTTCAGACCGACTTGGATTCCTGCCAGGGCGAGTACGTCTACCTTCTTCAACATCTCAGACTCCAGTTTGGATGCGTTTTACCCCAAATTTGTGTCTAGAAAAACCGGAGCCACCGCAAAACGTCCGGGCGCTCAAGCTGATCCGGCGCTATCTGGAAGCGGGTCTGGTGCGTGACGGGGTGGCACCAGCGCGCCGGGGGGTGGCGCCAGCGCGCCGGAAGGGAACGCCGCAAGGCGGGCCGCTCTTGCCGCTGCTGTAGAACACATCCTGCGACGGACTGGGACCGCGAACTGGAGCGGCGAGATCATGCGTTCTGTTGCTACGCGGACGACTGCAACATCTATGCCCGAAGCAAGGCGGCGGGTGAGCGGCTGTTGATGCAGATGACGACGTTTCTGGAGAAACGACTGAAGCTGCAAATTAACGAGTCGAAAAGCGCGTGTGCTCGGCACTGGACACGCAAGTTTCTCGGCTACAGTCTGACAATGTGCATCGTTAGGCGTGGCTGCGCATTGCGCCCGAAAGCATCAAACGGCTGACAGCGCGTGTGAAGGAACTGATGCGTAAAGGGCGGGGAAGGAGTCTGAGTCATACGATTGAGGCGCTGAACCCAGTGCTTCGCGGATGGATCAACTACTTCCATTACACACAGACGAAGGGCTGCTGGAGGAACTGGACGGCTGGCTACGTCGGCGCTTGCGCTGCCTCTTGTGGCGGCAAGCGAAGCACAGCCAACGCCGAACTACTATGCTGCGTCGCCAGGGGCTCACGGCGGACCCCGCACTCGGCGCTCAGCTCGCAACAGACAGGGTCCGTGGTGGAATGCAGGGGCGAGCGATATGAACGCGGCCTTCCCGAAACGTTGGTTTGACGTCTTGGGGCTTGGTCTCGCTGCTGGACACCCGGCAGCGCCTCCAGCGTTGTTTATGAACTGCCGTATGCGGAACCGCGCGTACGAGGTGGTATCAAAGGGCGACGGGGGGCAACCCCGTCCCCTACTCGATACCAAATTGATACAACCCCAATAAATAAGCGCCAAATCGAAAGATCCATTTAATTGGTGTCGGAGAAAGCGGTTTTATTTGCTATTCCGTTGATTCGTCGCGTATATTCAGGGTACTGGCATGGTCGGCGCAAGATGTGTCCGGTTTCGGCCCGCCACACCACCGCCGAAGCGGCGCGCCCCAAAAGCAGATGTTTCAACGGCCGCGAGGCCCTTACTCAGACGGTTTTCCCATGAACGACCACCAAGAGCGGCAACGCGCGGTCCCCGCCGTGCAAGGTCTGTACGACCCGCAGAACGAGCACGACGCTTGCGGCGTCGGCTTCGTCGCTCACATCAAGGGCAAGAAGAGCCACGAGATCATCGAGCAAGGTCTGAAGATCCTGGAGAACCTCGATCACCGCGGCGCGGTCGGTGCCGATCCGCTGATCGGCGACGGCGCGGGCATCCTGATCCAGATTCCGGACGCGTTTTATCGCGAGGAAATGGCCCGCCAGGGCGCAACACTGCCGCCGGCCGGCGAATATGGGGTCGGCATGATCTTCCTGCCGAAGGAAAACGCCTCGCGAATCGCCTGCGAACAAGAACTGGAGCGCACCGTCAAGACGGAAGGGCAGGTGGTGCTGGGCTGGCGCGACGTGCCGGTCGACTCGAGTATGCTGATCTCGCCGACGGTGAAGGCTTCCGAGCCGCTGATCCGCCAGATTTTCATCGGCCGCGGCAAGGACATGATCGTCACCGATGCGCTCGAGCGCAAGCTGTACGTGATCCGCAAGACCGCCAGCCACCGCATCCAGGCGCTCAAGCTCAAGCACGGCAAGGAATACTTCGTGCCATCGATGTCGGCGCGCACCATCGTCTACAAGGGCCTGCTGCTGGCCGGGCAGGTCGGCGTCTACTACCGCGACCTGCAGGACGCACGCGTGGTTTCGGCGCTGGCCCTGGTGCACCAGCGCTTCTCGACCAACACCTTCCCGGCCTGGGAGCTGGCCCACCCGTACCGGATGATCGCCCACAACGGCGAGATCAACACCGTCAAGGGCAACGTCAACTGGCTCAACGCGCGCACCGGCGCGATCGCCAGCCACGTGCTTAGCGACGACCTACCCAAGCTCTGGCCGTTGATCTACCCGGGCCAGTCGGACACGGCCTCGTTCGACAACTGTCTCGAGCTGCTGGTGATGGCGGGTTACCCGCTGGTCCACGCGATGATGATGATGATCCCGGAAGCCTGGGAACAGCACACGCTGATGGACGACAACCGCCGCGCGTTCTACGAATACCACGCCGCGATGATGGAGCCGTGGGACGGCCCCGCCGCTATCGCCTTCACCGACGGCCGCCAGATCGGCGCGACGCTGGACCGCAACGGCCTGCGTCCGGCGCGCTACATCGTCATCGACGACGACCTGGTGATCATGGCCTCGGAAGCCGGCACACTGCCGATCCCCGAGTCGAAGATCGTCAAGAAGTGGCGCCTGCAGCCGGGCAAGATGTTCCTGATCGACATGGAGCACGGCCGCATCATCGACGACAAGGAACTGAAGGACAACCTCGCCAACGCCAAGCCCTACAAGAGCTGGATCGACGCGGTGCGCATCAAGCTCGACGAGATTGAGCCCAAGGACGAGGACGTCGCCGCCGCGCGTTGCGCGGCGGCGACGTTGCTGGACCGCCAGCAAGCCTTTGGCTACACGCAGGAAGACTGCAAGTTCCTGATGGCGCCTATGGCGCAGCAAGGCGAGGAAGCGGTCGGTTCGATGGGCAACGACTCGCCGCTGGCGGTCATGTCCAACAAGAACAAGACGCTCTACCATTACTTCAAGCAGTTGTTCGCGCAGGTCACCAACCCGCCGATCGACCCGATCCGCGAGAACGTGGTGATGTCGCTGGTGTCCTTCATCGGCCCGAAGCCGAACCTGCTCGACACACAGAACGTCAACCCGCCGATGCGCCTCGAAGTCTCGCAGCCCGTGCTTGACTTCAAGGACATCGCTAAGATCCGCTCGATCGACCAGTACACCGGCGGCAAGTTCAGCGCTTACGAGCTGAGCATCTGCTACCCGGCCGCCTGGAGCAAGGAAGGTATCGAGGCGCGTCTGGCGTCGCTGTGCGCCGAAGCTGTCGACGCGGTCAAGTCGGGCTACAACATCCTGATCGTCTCGGATCGCAAGACCGACGCGGAGACGGTGGCGATCCCCGCCCTCTTGGCCACCGCGGCGATCCACTCGCACCTGGTCGACCAGGGCCTGCGCACCAGCACCGGCCTGGTGGTCGAGACCGGCTCGGCGCGCGAGACGCATCACTTTGCGCTGCTGGCGGGCTACGGCACCGAGGCGGTCCACCCATACCTGGCGATGGAGACGCTCGCCAAGCTGGCCGAAGGCCTGCCGGGCGACCTGTCGGCCGAGAAGGCGATCTATAACTTCACCAAGGCGGTAGGCAAGGGCCTCTACAAGGTGATGTCGAAGATGGGTATCTCGACCTACATGTCCTACACCGGCGCGCAGATCTTCGAAGCGGTCGGCCTGGCCGGCGATCTGGTCAACAAGTACTTCAAGGGCACGACCTCGAAGGTCGGCGGCATCGGCCTGTTCGAGGTGGCCGAGGAAGCGCTGCGCCTGCATCGCGACGCCTTTGGCGACAACCCGCTGCTGCGCGAGATGCTCGACGCGGGCGGCGAATACGCGTTCCGGATCCGCGGCGAGGAGCACATGTGGACCCCAGATTCGATCGCCAAGCTACAGCACGCCACGCGCAGCAACTCGTACCAGACATACAAGGAATATGCGCACCTGATCAACGACCAGACGCGCTGTCACATGACCTTCCGCGGCCTGTTCGAGTTCAAGGTCGATCCATCCAAGGCGATCCCGATCGACGACGTCGAATCGACCAAGGAGATCGTCAAGCGCTTCGCCACCGGCGCGATGTCGCTGGGCTCGATCAGCACCGAGGCGCACGCCACGCTGGCGGTGGCGATGAACCGCATCGGCGGCAAGTCGAACACCGGCGAGGGCGGGGAGGACGTCAACCGCTACAAGAACGAGCTGCGCGGCATCCCGATCAAGAGCGGCGAGACGCTGCGCTCGATGATCGGCGAGGAAGTGGTGCGCGACATCCCGCTCAAGGACGGCGATTCGCTGCGCTCGAAGATCAAGCAGGTGGCATCGGGCCGCTTCGGCGTCACGGCCGAGTACCTGTCTTCGGCCGACCAGATCCAGATCAAGATGGCGCAGGGCGCGAAGCCCGGCGAGGGCGGCCAGCTGCCCGGCCACAAGGTGTCGGAATACATCGGCAAGCTGCGCTACGCGGTGCCGGGCGTGGGCCTGATCTCCCCGCCGCCGCACCACGACATCTACTCGATCGAGGATCTGGCGCAGCTGATCCACGACCTGAAGAACGTCAACCCGGTGGCCAGCATCTCGGTGAAACTGGTGTCGGAAGTCGGCGTCGGCACGGTGGCGGCGGGTGTCGCCAAGGCCAAGGCCGACCACGTGGTGGTGGCCGGCCATGACGGCGGTACAGGTGCCTCGCCGCTGTCCTCGCTCAAGCATGCCGGCACGCCCTGGGAACTGGGCCTGGCGGAGACCCAGCAGACTCTGGTGCTGAACGGGCTGCGCGGCCGTGTCCGCGTGCAGGCCGACGGCCAGATGAAGACCGGCCGGGATGTGGCGATCGGCGCAATGCTCGGTGCCGACGAGTTCGGCTTCGCGACCGCTCCGCTGGTGGTTGAGGGCTGCATCATGATGCGCAAGTGCCACCTGAACACCTGCCCGGTCGGCGTCGCCACGCAGGACCCGGTGCTGCGCGCGAAGTTCTCGGGCCAGCCCGAGCACGTGGTGAACTACTTCTTCTTCGTCGCTGAGGAAGTGCGCGAGATCATGGCCCAACTCGGCATCGCGAAGTTCGACGAGCTGATCGGCCGCGCCGACCTGCTCGACACGCGCAAGGGCGTCGAGCACTGGAAGGCCAAGGGCCTCGACTTCTCGCGCGTGTTCTACCAGCCGCAGATCGAGAACGCCTCGACGCGCCACGTCGACGTGCAGGACCACGGCCTCGAGAGCGCGCTCGACCATACGCTTATCGAGAAGTCGAAGGCGGCGATCGAGAACGGCGAGCATGTGTCCTTCATCCAGCCGGTGCGCAACGTGAACCGCACGGTCGGCGCGATGCTCTCGGGCGTAATTGCCAAGAAGTACGGCCGCGAGGGTCTGGCTGACGATGCTATCCACATCCAGCTGAAGGGCACGGCGGGCCAGAGCTTCGGCGCCTTCCTCGCGAAGGGCGTCACGCTCGACCTGGTCGGTGACGGCAACGACTACGTTGGCAAGGGCCTGTCGGGCGGTCGCATTATCATCCGCCCAACCAACGACTTCCGCGGCAAGTCCGAGGAGAACATCATCTGCGGCAACACGGTGATGTACGGCGCGCTGGAGGGCGAGGCTTTCTTCCGCGGTGTGGCAGGCGAGCGCTTCTGCGTGCGCAACTCGGGTGCCACGGCAGTGGTCGAGGGTACCGGCGACCACTGCTGCGAATACATGACGGGAGGCACGGTGGTGGTGCTCGGGGAGACCGGGCGCAACTTCGCGGCCGGCATGTCGGGCGGCCTGGCCTATGTCTACGATTCGGACGGCAGCTTCGCGGCCAAGTGTAACAAGGCGATGGTCGCGCTCGATCCGGTGCTGCAGCAGGTCGAGCAGGAACGCACGGTCGACCGTGCGATCTGGCACGCAGGCCAGACCGACGAAGCGCTCCTGAAGGGGCTGATCGAGCGTCACTTCCAGTTCACCGGCTCGCCGCGCGCGAAGTCGCTGCTGGAAAACTGGGATGCGCCGCGTCGCCAGTTCGTGAAAGTGTTCCCGCACGAATACAAGCGCGCGCTCAGCGAGATCGCGGCGGCTAAGGCCGCGAAGGAAGCCGTCGCGGCCTGAAGTCCAGCGATCAACTAGTGAACAGCTCGCCGCTTGATGCGGCGGGCGCGGGGGCCCCCACCCTAACCACCTCCGATTAAGACGAGAACCTTATGGGCAAGGCAACCGGTTTTCTCGAGTTCGAACGCCGCCACGAGGCGTACGAGGCTCCGCTCACCCGTGTGAAGCATTACAAGGAATTCGTTGCGGCGCTGTCCGACGAAGACGCGAAGGTCGAGGGCGCGCGCTGCATGGACTGCGGCATCCCGTTCTGCAACAACGGCTGTCCGGTCAACAACATCATTCCGGACTTCAACGACCTGGTGTATCGTCAGGATTGGCAGCAGGCGATCGAGGTGCTGCACTCGACCAACAATTTCCCAGAATTCACGGGCCGCATCTGCCCGGCGCCCTGCGAGGCGGCCTGCACGCTCGGCATCAACAACGACCCGGTCGGCATCAAGTCGATCGAGCACGCGATCATCGACAAGGCCTGGGCCGAAGGCTGGGTCAAGCCGCTGCCGGCCGCCCACAAAACCGGCAAGAAGGTGGCCGTGGTCGGTTCCGGCCCGGCGGGCCTGGCGGCCGCGCAGCAGCTAGCGCGCGCCGGCCATGAGGTGACGGTGTTCGAGAAAAACAATCGCGTCGGCGGCCTGCTGCGCTACGGCATTCCCGACTTCAAGCTGGAGAAGTGGCTGATCGACCGCCGCATGCGCCAGATGGAAGCCGAGGGCGTGACCTTCCGCACCAGCGTGTTCATCGGCAAGGAGCCGCTGCCGGCGCAGATCGGCAGCCTGGCGAAGGAAACCATTTCGCCGGACACGCTCAAAGAAGAGTTCGACGCGATCGTGATCGCGGGCAGCTCGGAAACGCCGCGCGACCTGCCGGTGCCGGGCCGCGAGCTCGAAGGCGTGCATTTCGCGATGGACTTCCTGCCGCAGCAGAACCGCGTCAATGCCGGCGACAAAGTGGCTGATCAGCTGCTCGCCAAGGGCAAGCACGTGGTGGTGATCGGCGGCGGCGATACCGGTTCGGATTGCGTGGGCACCTCGAACCGCCACGGCGCGAAGTCGGTCACGCAGTTCGAGCTGCTGCCGCAGCCGCCCGAGCAGGAGAACAAGCCGATGGTCTGGCCGTACTGGCCGATCAAGCTGCGCACCTCCTCGTCGCACGACGAGGGCTGCGAGCGCGATTGGGCGGTCGCCACCAAGCGTCTGGAAGGCAAGAACGGCAAGGTCGAGAAGCTGATCGCCGCCCGCGTCGAGTGGAAGGACGGCAAGATGGTCGAGGTGCCGGGCTCGGAGTTCGAGATAAAGGCTGACCTGGTCCTGCTGGCGATGGGCTTCACGCAGCCCGCCGCGCCGGTGCTCGACGCCTTCGGCGTGGCCAAGGATGCGCGCGGCAACGCGCGCGCATCCACCGAGGGCGAGCGCGCCTACACGACCTCGGTTGACAAGGTGTTCGCGGCCGGCGACATGCGCCGCGGCCAGTCGCTGGTGGTCTGGGCGATCCGCGAAGGCCGCCAGTGCGCGCGCTCGATCGACGCGTTCCTGATGGGCCATTCTGAACTGCCGCGCTGAGCTTTGTGGCGCAGCCTGGCCGGCTGCGCTTACGCGGTGGCCTCGTCGCGCCGCACCTCCAGCGTGCGGTCGTGGAACTGCCCCAGCGATTCGCGGTGCGCGATGCTGACGATCGCCGCGCCCGGCAGGCGCGCCGCCAGCAGGCCGTAGAGGTTCGCCTCGTTCTCGGCGTCGAGCGCGCTGGTGGCCTCGTCGAGGAACAGGAAGTCGGGCTTGTGCAGCAGCGCGCGCGCGCCAGCCAGACGCTGCTGCTCGCCCGGCGAGAGGATCTGGATCCAGTGGCGCGATTCCTCGAGGCACCCGGCATAGTCCTCGAGACCGCTGTCGCGCAGCGCCGCGCGGCAGTCCTCGTCGCTGAAGCGCTCGACCGCCGAGGGATAGGCCAGCGCGGCCTTCAGCGTGCCGATCGGCAGGTAGCTGCGCTGCGGCACGAACATCATAGCGGCGCTGACCGGCGCGTCGATCGCACCCTCGCCGAACGGCCAGAGGCCCGCCAGCGCGCGCATCAGCGTGCTCTTGCCGGTGCCCGAGGGGCCGCGGACCAGCCAGCGCGAACCCGGCTCGATGGCGATGTCGTCGATGCTCGACAGCGGCCGGCCGTCGGGCAGGGTGAGGCGCAGGCCGCTGGTGGTGAGGGTCTGCTTGTCCACATAATGCAGGTTGATGCCGCCGTGCTCGGTGGCCGGCGACATCGATTCCTTCAGGTGCGAGGCGCGCGTGACGCGCTTGAATTCGCGTAGACGATTGACGGTCGCGCGCCAGTCGACCAGGGTGCCGTAACTGTTCACGAACCAGGAGAAGGAATCGCTGACGGTGCCGAAGGCACCGACGATCCGCATCAGCACGCCGAACGAATAGGCACCGGCGAAGTAGCGCGGCGAGGCCACGGCGATCGGGAAGATGTTGGCGAGCTGGGCGTAGAAGCTGATCACGAAGGTCATGCGCTTGGTGATCACCATCATGCGCCGCCAGTTCTCGCGGATATGGCCGAACAGATCAAGCGCGCCCTGGCGCTCGCGCGACATGCCGTCGTAGAAGGCGATCTGCTCGGCGTTCTCGCGGATCCGGATCAGGCCGAAACGCAGGTCGGCCTCGACGCGCTGCTGCTGGTATGTGATCGAGACCAGCGGATGGCCGGCCTTGTGGGTCACGTAGGAGCCGATTAGCGCGTAGAGCCCGGCGGCCCAGACCATGTAGCCGGGAATCACAAAGCTGGTGCCGCTCAGTGAAATGGTCGCCGCGCCCGCGATCGACCAAAGAATCTCAATGAAAGAGAGCAGCGTGACCACCGTCGAGAGCAGGTCGAGCGTCAGCGACAGCGTGCTGTTGGCGAGCGAATTCAGGTCATCGGTGATCCGCTGGTCCGGGTTGTCGGCTAGCCGGTCGCGCTCGATGCGGTAGAAGGCGCGGTCGCCGAACCAGTCGTCGAGCGCCTTGGTGGTGATCCATTGCCGCCAGCGAAAGCCCAGCAGCTGGCGCAGGTAGCGGCTGTAGACGGCGATGATGATGAAGGAGAACGCGTAGCCGGCGAAGATCATCAGCAGGTGCGGCACCTGGGCGGCGTCCTTCTGCTGCAGCGCGTTGTAGAAGGTGCCGTTCCAGGCATTTAGCCGGACGTTGATCCAGACCACCGTGAGATTCATCGCGATGATCGCTAGCAGCAGCGACCAGGCGAGCTTCGATTCCGAGGACACCCAGTAGGGCTTGATTAGGCTCCACGCGGCGATGCGGGCGTCGTCGGACGGCGCGTTGTTCGCGGCCCGGGCGGTGGGGGACGAGGGGGTCATGGGTTTCCTGCTGTGGGGGCGCGATGCCGGGTTGTCGAAGCGATGCGCGAGCCAAGCTGCGCATCCAAACAAAATCGTGCCAGTTGGCGACAGCTTACCGCGGATTGTGCGGTGCCTCGCTTAAACGGCTCTTAACCGCGTCGGATTCGCCCTAAGGGCGAATCCGACAGCTGGCTGAAACAGGGGCCATTGTGCCAGCACCGCAGACGGTGCGCAGATCGGGGCCGAACGGCGGGAATCAGCTGGAACCGGCCGCCGCCTGCCACGCGATGCGGCGGCACAGTTTGCGGGCATTCCGGCTTCTGTGCTCTAATGGCCGGCTGACGAAACAGGGGTGCTTTGCTGCCCGCCGGAACCGGACCGCGGGCGATGAGACGGCAAGGCTGAGAGAGACCCTTCGCACCCGATCCGGGTAATACCAGCGCGGGAAGTTTCCGATACCACCGGGTCGTGCAGTCGCGACGCTCTTGCCATACTCGCGATGGATTCGACATGGGTGCCGCCCGGTCGGCCCAGGCCGCCGGTTTGGTCCGTTCGATCACGCCCTCGCGCGTCACGGAAGGAGCCCATGCCCGTTCTTCACGTCCAGCCGTTTTCCCCCGATTCCGATGGCTCGCGGTGCCGCCTGCCGTGGCCGGCTTGCGCTCACGTGCTCGCCGGTGCCGGCGTTCGCGTCGGCGTGGCGACGGAGCGCGCGTGATGAGCCGCGCGGCCAGCGAGCGCTCCGACATAGCCGTTTTGGGCGGCGGCCTGGTCGGCCGCCTGATCGCCTGGCGGTTGGCGGGGCTGGGCATGCGCCTTGCTCTTCATGAGCGCGGCGACGCGGCCGGCTCGGGCGCGGCCGCCTGGGTGGCCGCCGCGATGCTCGCGCCGCTCGCCGAGGCGGCCAGCGCCGAGCTGCTGATCACCGAGCTGGGCGCGGCCTCGCTGGCGCGCTGGCCGCAGTGGCTGGCCGAACTGCCCGAGCCGGTGTTTTTCCAGCACAACGGCACCCTGGTGGTCTGGCATCAGCCAGACCGCGCCGAGGCACCGCTGTTCGAGCGGCGCGTGCGTGCCAACGCGCCGGCCGGGCTCCTCGAAGGCGGCTTCGTCGCGCTCGCGGGTGCCCAGCTCGATGCGGCCGAACCGGCCCTGGCCGGCCGTTTCCCGCATGGGCTGCTGCTGCCGCGCGAAGGCCAGCTCGACAACCGCCAGACGCTCGCCGCGCTTGCCGCCGGCCTGGCGGAGCGCGGCGTGCAATGTTACTGGAACACCGCCGTCGAGCGCGCGCCGGAGCCGCGAGCTCGACTCACCATCGATTGCCGCGGGCTCGGTGCCACGCCGGTACTGCCCGGCCTGCGCGGGATCCGCGGCGAGGTGGCGCGCGTGTGGGCGCCCGGCATCGGACTGACGCGGCCGGTGCGTCTGCTGCATCCGCGTTATCCGCTCTACATCGCGCCGAAGCAAGACGATCTCTACGTGATCGGCGCGACCGAGGTCGAAGGCGAGGACATGTCGCCGGTCAGCGTGCGCTCAGCGCTCGAACTGCTGAGCGCGGCCTTCTCAGTGCATCCCGCCTTCGGCGAGGCGCGCATTCTCGAATTCGGCGCGCAGTGCCGGCCGACCCTGCCTGACCACAGGCCCGCGATCGTCTGGCGCGGCGAGGCCACGCTGGCCGTCAACGGCCTCTACCGGCACGGCTTCATGATCGCGCCCGAGGTCGTGCAAGCGGCCGTCGAATTCGTCCGGGCCTGGTTCGGCGGCGCGTTCGGCGATGCCGACGAGCCCGAGGCCAAGGCGCTGTCTGCTTGGCGCGCGGCCGCGCGCTGGCCAGCGCTATTCCGGACCGAGACCGATACGACGCAGGCCAGGGCCTGACGCCGCCCAACTCATACGATTGCCCCATGGACATTCAGATCAACCAGCAGACGCTGACGCTCCCCGACGGGGCCGCCGTAGCCGACGCGCTGGCCGCCTACCAGGCCCGGCCGCCGTTCGCGGTCGCCGTCAACGGCGTCTTCGTGGCACGCGCGCGGCACGCCGCGCACACGCTCTCGGCCGGCGACCGGCTCGACGTGGTGCATCCGGTGGCGGGCGGCTGAGCCCCCGCCGGCCCGCGCGCGACCGATTTTTACAGGACATCCCCATGACGCCGCTTCCCACCACCGATGCGCTGACCCTGTACAGCACGCCGTTTCAGAGCCGCGTGCTGCTCGGCACCTCGCGCTACCCGTCGCTGCAGTCGCTGTCGGACTCAATCGCCGCCTTGCTGCCCGGCATGGTCACCGTCGCGCTGCGCCGGCAGATGAACGCCGTCACCGCCGAGTCGGGCTTCTTCGACCTGCTCAAGCGCCATGCGGTGCCTCTGCTGCCGAACACGGCCGGCTGCCAGACCGTCGCCGAGGCGGTCAACACCGCGCAGATGGCTCGCGAGGTGTTCGAGACCGACTGGATCAAGCTCGAGCTGATCGGCGACGACTACACGCTGCAGCCCGACCCGGTCGGCTTGATCGAGGCTGCTAGCCTGCTCGTTAAAGACGGCTTCAAGGTGCTGCCCTATTGCACCGAGGACCTGGTGATCGGCCGCCGCCTGCTCGACGCCGGCTGCGAGGCGCTGATGCCCTGGGGCGCGCCGATCGGCACCGGCAAGGGGGTCGTCAACCCTTATGGCCTGCGCGTGCTGCGCGAGCGGCTGCCGGATGTCCCGCTGATCGTCGACGCCGGGCTCGGCGTGCCCTCGCATGCCTGCCAGGTAATGGAGTGGGGCTTCGACGGCGTGCTGCTGAACACGGCGGTATCGCAAGCCACGCATCCGGAAATCATGGCGCGCGCCTTCGCCAAGGCCGTCGAGGCGGGCCGCGCCGCTTACCTGGGCGGTCCGATGGACCAGCGCGAGACCGCGCACGCGAGCACGCCCGTGGTCGGCATGCCGTTTTGGCATCAGGACGGGAGCGCGCAATGAGCCGCGGCGCCTCCACCCCGGCGCATTTCGCCGAACTGTTCTGGCCGCCCGCCGACGAGCTCGCGGTGGCCGCCGAGCAGATCCGCGCGCGGCTCGGCGACTGGCCAGCGCGCGCCGTGCCGATGCGAATCTGCGTCGCGGTACCGGAACATCCGGCCGCGGGCGACCTGCTGATCGTCACGGCCGGCGATGCCGAGGCCGCACACGCCGCTGGCGTGATCGCGGCGGGCGGTACCGTGATCGTGCTCGACGAGCGCCACGCCACCCTGGTGAGCAGCGAGGCGCGCCATGCGTTGACGGCAGCCGCGCAACTCGCCGACGACTGGATCGCCGCGCTGGCCGCCTTCCTCGACTGCGGGTTCGAGCCGCACGACGCGCTGGTGCTGGCGCTGGCCTGGCGCAACGGCGATGAGGCCGCCGCGGGCGACCCCTGGCCGGTCGATCCGGCCCGTTTTCCGTCGATCGCCGGCGCGCCAGACGCGCCCGAGCCGGACTTCGCGTCGTGCCCGGCACGGCTCGGCCTGTACCCGGTGGTGCCTTCGGCCGAATGGGTCGAGCGCGTGCTCGACTACGGCGCGCGCACCGTGCAGCTGCGCCTGAAGGGCGTGCCGGCCGAGCAGCTGGCCGGCGAGGTGGCGCGCGCGGTTGCGGCGGGGTGCCACCATCCCGATGCGCGCGTGTTCATCAACGATCATTGGCGGCTCGCGATCGCGGCGGGCACCTACGGCGTCCACCTCGGGCAGGAGGACCTGCAGACGGCCGATCTCGGCGCGATCGCGGCGGCCGGGCTGCGCCTGGGTCTGTCCAGCCACGGCTACTACGAGATACTGGTGGCGCTGCACCTGCGGCCGAGCTACCTGGCGCTGGGCCCCGTCTATGCCACCACCAAGGCGGTCGCCGCGCCGCCCCAGGGGCTGGCACGGATCGCCCGCTACGCGCGGCTAGCCGGGCAGCGCGCGCCGCTGGTCGCGATCGGCGGCATCACCGCCGCCACGCTGCCGGCGGTGATCGCCACTGGCGTGGGCAGCGTCGCCGTGGTCAGCGCGGTGACGGCGGCAGCCGATCCGCGCGCGGCCGTCGCCTCGCTCGGTGCCTGCTTCGAGTCCTGAACCAAAGGGTGCCGCGCCATCTTGGCCAAGCGTCGCCGGCCGTCGCCGATTGTCGCGATTTCCATGACGCAGCGTTTCATGGCGCGTCATCGGTCGGTGCCGGACGCGCAAATCGGGCCTCCACCTAGTGTTCCGTTCCGCTGATTCGAGAACAAAGTCTGTGTAGCTTTTCGAGAATGGAATCGGCGCTTGCAGTCCAGATCAACGGCTTGCAGCTTTCGTTGTAGTGGGAGACGAATTGATCAATACGCGGCGGCGTCCCATGCGTAGTTGAAGGTTGGGGCGGCAGGGTTTCGTAGGCTAGGCAGACTTCAAGTCATGGTCAACGCGTTTATCGGTCGGACGATGCAAGGCAACGGCGAGCATCCAGAGCTCGTCGGCACCGCCGAGCTTACGAAATCGCTTCTCAGCTTCCAGGAAGCCAGTGGCTGCCCATCGCATCGCCATGTCGACATCGCGATAGCGGTCGACCCGGCCGCTGACGCGGCGCACCGCGCCGTTCGGATTCTCGATCAGGTTCCGTCGTCGCCAGGCTGCGGATCAGCCGCGGCGTCAGGTCCAGGCGGTTGACCGTGAACGTTTCCTCAAGCCCCTCAAGCAGCGAGGCCGTCGCGTCCGGAGGTCGGTCTTCAACCATGCCGCCTGGGCCTTCAGCCGAGCTGAGGCCGTCGTCGGCCGGCAGCTTGTACGCGGCACGCATGACCGAGGCGACCTGCTGTCGGGTCTGCTTCGCCAGCCGTTCGGTCACGTTGCGAATCTTGTGGCTCCAGCACCGCTGGACGTGGGTGTAATGACCCACCGATTCCTGCTCAGGTCATAGGGTTAATGTAGCGGCGTAGGCGGCATCCGGGGTCATCATCTTCAGCGCCTGATGAGGGCGTTGTTGGTTATAGAAGGCGATCCAGTCAGCGATCACCCGCAGGGCGTGGGTCTGGCTTTCGAAACG